>JAEWEH010000340.1 GCA_023389535.1 Pseudomonadota bacterium | reverse complement strand
GATCCGGACTCCACCATAATACCGGGTCGCCCTGATTGAACCATGGGAATATGCCCCTGCTGTAGGCCTCCGTAAGCCGCTGTATCGATAGCCGCGAGCCCGCGGCCAGCAAGCCCTCGGGCAAGGCCAGATCGGGATCCGGGAAAGGTGTCGTATCGTCGAGCCAGGTCAAGCTTGCCACGATGGTCTTCTATTTGTGCGGAGGGTGAGCAATATCATAGTGGTGCACAGGAAACTCGCCGGTTTTCCGGTCTTCGACGTAGTGCTTCAGCGTAGAGATGACGGTGCGAAAAGAAAGTTCCGACCACGGTATGTCGTCCACCTCGAAGAATGCGGCTTCCAGGCTTTCCGGCCCCGGATACAGTTCCTCGCTGAGCACTTTGGCGAGGAAGAAAAAATGCACCTGCTCCGCATGGGGCACATCGATGATGGTATATAGCGGGCCTAGTTCGATCTGGGCGCCGGCTTCTTCTTGCGTTTCACGCATGGCGCCCTGGGCCGTGGTTTCGCCCAGTTCCATGAACCCGGCCGGCAAGGTCCAGGTGTTGTAGCGCGGTTCTATGGCGCGCCGGCAAAGCAGGATCTTGTCATGCCATATAGGCAACACCCCTACGACATTGCGCGGATTCTGATAATGCACCGCCCCGCAGTGATCACAGACGTCGCGCAGGCGGTTATCGTCCGGCGGAATTCGCTGTGTGATGGGCGTGGCGCACTGGCTGCAAAACTTTTGTAGGCGCGGGGCGGGAAAATAGAAGTTCGGGGCGTGGGATGTCATGGGAAGATTCTACCCAAAGCGCAGGAGTGGGCGACAGAGAAAGATTCTAGCGCTTTACGAATCCCGGTCCGGCTGTGGCTGCCGCACAAATCCCAGTAGCTCGGGTATGGCATCCGCGGAACAGAAGGTCAGCGGTACGCCGTCGGTTCCTACCGTGATCCGGCCCGCCTGGGCAGTATGCTGACCCAACTGTTCGAGGATGTCCGGGCCGTTCGGTGTCTGCAACATGGCCGTCACCGCCTCCAGATCGCGCCCCGACACCAGGGCCGGGCCATGTTCGGTACGTGCATAAAGATGCCCCTGATGGTCCAGCCACCATGCTGCCACCTTGTCGACCTGCAAGCCGTTATGGGTGTGCAAGCCGCTGCCGTCCGCGGGGTCGCGCGTGCTATGCAGAATATAAGGGGCGGCATCCAGCCTGACATACACGCGTTGGGGGCCATTTTGGAAATACCAGCAGCCCCTGGCATCGCCGGCATAGTTGCGGCCGATGAATTGCAGTATCGGGGGGCTGGTAATGGCTTCCCCAGGTTCTTCCGGATGCTCCAGCGCTGCGCCGCGCGGATGCAGGCGCCATTCTCCGCGAACGGTCAGTGACAGCCAGCCGTACACATCGGGCACATTGGGCCATCGTGCCATCGCGGCAATTACCTTGTCATCCATGGTGAGCACCCGGGCGAATATACGTTCCGATAGTCTACCGCGGCGGCGGACGCTGCGTCGCGGTACGGCGTACAGCCGGGCCATTTTGCAGACGCATCGCCAGCATATTGCCCAGGGCTTGCGCCGCTTCCGCAAGTGCGATCGATACCGCTGCGACCGCCAGCATGATCATCGGCTGGAACTGCTGGTAGCCGTAGCGCAGGCCCAGGTCTCCCAGGCCCTGGCCTACCAATGCACTGGCCAGGGTCGAATAGCCCACCAGGCTGGCCAGCGTCAGGCCAAGCGCGGTGGCGATGGCCGGCGACGCCTGCGGCAGCAGCAGGCGGAAAATGACTTGCCATTTCGTTGCGCCCCGCCGGATGGCGCTTGCCGCGATCCCCGCGTCCACGGCAGACAGCGCATCATGGACCCGTCGAGCGAAGAAAGGCGTTGCGATGAGGGTCAGCGAGACAATGGCGGACGCCAATCCGGCGTCGCCTCCGAGCGCAAATTGAGCCAATGGCAAGGCGCTCGCCAGTACCATGATGATCGGCATCGAGCCCGCGTGGCGGCAGGCCCGGCGGATGATGCCGCCGCTGCGTGTCCCCGCGCTGGTCGGGCAGGTCCGCAGCTGCGTGGCTGCATACAAAAGGATACCCGCCGGCAGGCCGAGCAAAACGGCAAGCCCGCCCGCAGCAGCGACCATGGACAGGCTCAGGCCAAACGAAGTGATGAATACGTCAGTGATAGTCGGAGACATACGCGGCTTGGGATGGAGGCTTACCGGGATGGGGCACACCCGGATGGGGCTCATCCGGAGAGGATCTACCGATTGTAGGCAGCGGTAAGGTCAGGGCGAACTATCTTTTCGACAGGTCGACATAGCCGGACGTCATAAAGTCGCCCGCGGCCCATAGCGCATCGAACCTGCGTCATCTGAATTCGGCGCTGGGTTCGAGAGTAGAGGGCGGCAATGGCAGGTTGCCGCTCCAGGGCTCGAACGAGTACCGCAAATACAGCATGGCCCGGCTGGGCGCGTAGTCGTCTGAACGCTGTATATCTATGCCGGCGCCCAGGACAAGATGGCGGCTGATGCGGCGCTCCGCTTGGAAAAACAGTGAATAGCCCGTACCGCTGCCGCTGCCGGCAGAGGATGTCCCGTCCAGTCCGGATCCTCCCACGCCCGCCACCTTGGTACGGAGGGGATAGTCGGGGCTGGACTTTGTTTTGGCATAAGACACGGACACCGACCCGCCCACGCTATACGACCAGTTTTCGTTGCGCCATGAATAGCGTAGCGGCAACGACAGCGAATAATAGCGTTGCGGGCTGTAATAGCCGCCCTGACCAAAGGTATAGCCGCCCAGGTCCTTGGCATAGTGCCAGGCCATGACGTTGACCCCGGCGGTCAGCCGCCGGTCCGGCTCGTCGATAATGCGTCGATAATAGCCCGCCATCAGCCGAAAGCGCTGGTTGCTTTCGACGTTCTTGCCTGTCAAGTGATGGTAGCCCAGACTCGCCCAGACGCCGTTCGGTCCACCTTGGTCCCAGCTCAGGCCAAGGGTTGCACCGGTGGCACGCACGCCGCCCCAGGTCAGTCCCGTGTTTGGGTCACGCGCTCCGGCATACGACAAGAGCGAGTTGGACATCGGCCGCCGCGAGCCCGTCAGCGACCAGCCCACGGATCCCAGCTTGCCGCGGTAAGTCACACCGCCCACGACATCCACCACCTTGAAGCCCAGGGGCGTCACGCCGATGTCGGCTTCTATCTTGTCATTGCGCCATCCCACCGCCAGCCCCACCCCCTGGGCGCGCTGAGACCCGCCGGGACAGGCCTGCAGCGCGCAGGTACCGAAGTATTCATCGTGTTTGCCGTCGCTGCCAGTACTGAAGCGGCCGGCGTCCATGATCACATGTTCTACACGAAAGAAGGCCTGCCCGCCTTTGTAGGGAAGTTCGCCCTGCAAAATGGTGGTGTTGGCCTTGAGGTCGGAATAACCT
>JAEWEH010000309.1 GCA_023389535.1 Pseudomonadota bacterium | reverse complement strand
GTATCAGGCTGAGCACGCCATCCAGCATGCCGATTCCCGCCCGCAGTATCGGCACCACGGTGATCTTCTTGCCCGCCAATTTCTCGACGGCTATGGGCCCCGACCAGCCATCGATGGTGGCCGATTCCAGCGGCAAGTCCTTGGAAGCCTCGTAGGTCAGCAAGGCGGCGATTTCCTGGGACATTTCGCGAAAGTTCTTGGTGCTGAGATCAGCCCGCCGCATCAGGCCGAGCTTGTGGCGTATCAGCGGGTGGCGGATTTCATGTATGGGCATGGCGCTTCCTTATATCAATAGGCCTGAGATGCCAATTTTAGTGGCACGGACGGGTTTCGGCCTTAGCGGGCTGCAAGCCAGTTGACGACGGCATCATAGAACGGCCGGGCCCCCGCCGATCTGTCATCGTTTACGATGCCGACCAGAATATAGCGCTTGCCGCTGGCCCCCAGTACGTAGCCCGCCAGAGCCCGGCTATCGCGCAGGGTGCCGGTCTTCAAGTGCGCCATGCCTTTGGACTGGTCGTCGCGCAGCCGCCTGCGCAGCGTGCCGTCCACGCCCGAGATCGCCAATGAAGAAACGAATTCCGGCATCAGGGGCGAGCGCCACGCCGATTCCAGCATGCCGGCCAGCCCTTGCGCCGTCAGGCGCCCGCTGCGCGATAGCCCCGCACCATTGTCGATGACCCATCCGCGGGTATCGACGCCTTGCGCCTGAAGCAATGCCATCGCCGCAGCGCCACCCGTCTGGGATGTGGCGCCCGGACCATGTTTTTCCGCGCCTAAAGTCAGCAGCAGAATCCGCGCCATGACGTTATTGCTTTGCTTGTTGATCAGACGGATCGTGTCGGCCAGCGTTTCCGAATCCCGCCATACCAGCGGCTGCGCGCCGGCCGGCGTCCTGCCGTTCTTGATGCCCTTGGCCAGGGTTCCGCCCAGCTCTTTCCACAGCATCTTGAACAGTGCGGAAAAGTGTTCGGGCTGAGACAGCGCCAGGCGATACACGCTGAACTCGCCGCAAGAGCCTGCAGCGCTGCCGCTGATGCGCAAGACCAGATCCCGGCCTGCCGGCTCCAGCTGCGTCGACACCGAGGGCGAACCCGGACAAACGGCGTTGCTCCATTTGATGTCACCGTCGACACGCAAGCCCTGCACGGGCGGGTCGATGATAGGTATCCATTTCTGGGCCCGTACATCTGGCTGGAAAATCAGGCGCACGGCGCCCAAACCAACCATCATCGCATCGGGGCTGGCATTGTAGGGCCGGTCCGGCGCGCCATCGAATTCGCCCGGATCACTGCGCACGTTGCCAAATATGGAGCGGTCGACAATCACTTCGCTCAAGTTCTTGATGCCCCGAAGGCGCAGTTCCCGCAGCAATCCCCAAAGCTCTTCCGTGGTCAGGAAGGGATCGCCTCCGGCTTTCAGGTATAACGGCCCCGCTAAGGTGCCCTGCGCATCCACCTGGCCGCCGCCCTGGGCGAGCAATGTCGTTCTCCAGGAATAGTCCGGCCCAAGGCCTGCCAGGCCCGCCCATGTCGTCACCATTTTCATGACCGAGGCAGGATTGCGCGGCTCGGCCGCATTGCGCGACAGCAGCGTGGGGCCGTCGATCTCTTTCACATAAAGAGAGAGGGAACTATCGGGTAGCCGTGTCGCGCGCCATGCCCGTTCGAGTTCCGGCGGCCAGCTTTGCGCCCGGGCAACCGCGCCAAGGCCCAGCGCCAGCGCGGCCACCATCAACAGACGGCAAAAGAAGCCGGCCCTGCGGCCGTGCCAAAGCCATTGCAGCTGCAAACCCATGTTGCTCTCGTCCAAAAAATCATCAGCATAACCAAAGAAAGGCCGCGCGACAGGGGCCGGGAGCGGAAAATCGGCGCTCCAGCTTAAAATACCGCTACAAAAGCCCTTTTTTCCCCCGCGCCGTGACCTCCAGTAGCCTTGACCTTTCCCAGTTCAATTACGAACTGCCCCCCGAACTGATCGCCCAATCACCCGCCGCCCGGCGCGCCGCAAGCCGGCTGTTGCACCTTGATGGCGCGGGCGGCCTGCATGATCGCCAATTCACCGATTTGCCTGCTTTGCTGGACGCGGGCGACTTGCTGGTGTTCAACGACACCCGCGTCATCAAGGCGCGATTGACGGGGCATAAGGACAGCGGCGGCAAGGTCGAAGTGTTGATCGAGCGGATCACCCAGCCCACCACTGCATTGGCCCACGTCAAGGCCAGCAAGTCGCCCAAGGCGGGTAGCCGCTTGCAACTGGCCGACGCCTTTGAAGTCCATGTTCTGGGCCGGCAGGGCGAGTTGTTCGAGCTCGAGTTCCCGGAGCGCGTGCTGGACCTGCTGGATCGTCACGGCTCGACGCCGCTGCCGCCGTATATCGAGCATGCCGCGGGGAAAGAGGACGAGGAGCGCTACCAGACCGTCTACGCGCGCGAGCCTGGCGCCGTGGCCGCGCCCACCGCCGGCCTGCATTTCGACCAGGACATGCTGGCCGGGCTGGAGGCGCAGGGCATCGCCCAGGCCTTCGTGACGCTGCATGTCGGCGCGGGCACCTTCCAGCCTGTGCGTGTGCACGATCTGAGCCAGCACATCATGCACGCCGAGCGCTATAGCGTGCCGGATGAAACCGTTGACAAGATCCATGCCGCACGCGCAGCCGGCGGCCGCGTGGTGGCGGTGGGCACGACCAGCGTGCGGGCGCTGGAAGCCGCCGCGGCACAAAAAAGCGCCGGCCTGGCACTGGAAGGTGACACGCGCCTGTTCATTACACCCGGATACAAATTTGCCTGGGTGGATGCCTTGATCACTAATTTCCATCTGCCCCAGTCCACCCTGCTGATGCTGGTGTCGGCACTGGCGGGCATGGAACCCATACGGCGTGCGTACGCGCATGCGGTCCAATCCCGGTATCGTTTCTTCAGCTACGGCGATGCCATGTTCATAGAATCCCCCTCGCAATGACCGGTTTACAGTTTCAAGTGCTGGCCACCGACGGCGCCTCGCGCCGCGGCCGCATCACGCTCAATCATGGCGTCGTCGAAACCCCCATCTTCATGCCCGTCGGCACCTACGGCAGTGTCAAGGCCATGCTGCCGCACGAACTGGAGGACATCGGCGCCCAGATCATCCTGGGCAATACTTTCCATCTTTGGCTGAGGCCCGGCACCGACATCCTGGAGCAGCACGGCGGCCTGCATGGCTTCATGCAATGGAACAAGCCCATATTGACGGACTCCGGCGGCTTCCAGGTGTTCAGCCTGAACGGCTTGCGCAAGATCAGCGAGGAAGGCGTCAAGTTCGCCTCGCCCATCGATGGCACGCGCCTGTTCCTGACGCCAGAAGAATCCATGCGGATTCAGCGCGCCTTGAATTCCGACATTGCCATGGTCTTCGACGAATGCACGCCCTATTCCATCGACGGCCGGCCCGCCACGTCGGAGGAAGCCGCACAGTCCATGCGCATGTCGCTGCGTTGGGCGCGGCGTTCGCGCACCGCTTTCCACGAGCAGGAAAACCCCAATGCCCTGTTCGGCATCGTCCAGGGCGGCATGTACGAGAATCTGCGCGACGAATCCTTGGCGGGGCTGACCGATATCGGCTTTGAAGGCTATGCCATCGGCGGCCTGTCGGTGGGCGAACCCAAGGAAGACATGATGCGCGTGCTGGCCCACGTGGCGCCGCGCCTGCCCGCCAACGCGCCGCGCTACCTGATGGGCGTGGGCACCCCAGAAGACTTGGTCGAAGGCGTGCACCGCGGCGTGGACATGTTCGATTGCGTCATGCCCACCCGCAACGCCCGCAATGGCTGGCTGTTCACCCGCTACGGCGACATCAAGATACGCAATGCGCGTTACCGCGACGATACCCGGCCACTTGACCCATCGTGCAAGTGCCATACATGCAGGCACTTTTCGCGCGCCTACCTGCACCACCTGCAACGCGCCAACGAGATAAGCGGCTCAAGGCTGAACACCCTGCACAACCTGCATTTTTACCTGACCATCATGCAGGAAATGCGCGATGCCATCGCTAAAGGCGAATTCCAGCAATGGCGCGCCCAATTCGCTCGCGACCGGGCCCGCGGAATTGAATAAATCCTGTTGCGCCGGCGGCTTATTATGGTAAACAGTCGCTGGCAAGATATCGCTACAATACAGAGTTAACCAAAAATACTTCAGGAGTACACCGAATGGCCGCCATCGACACCTTGACACTGATTACCGCCCAAGCCGCTCCCGGCGGCGAGAACGCCCTGATGGGCATGCTGCCCATCATCCTGATGTTCGTCATCTTGTAT
>JAEWEH010000217.1 GCA_023389535.1 Pseudomonadota bacterium | reverse complement strand
CTTGCGATGCGGCCTGGGTGAAGAACGGCGCCACGGGCAACGAGCAGGACTGGGCCGCTATCGCCGCGCTGCGCAATGGCGAATTCGATGCGGCCGTCATTTTCACGGTCTATAGCCAAAGTGCGCTGCCCGCTGCATTGATATGCCATTTGGCCGGGATACCCAGGGTGTTGGCGCATGCGCGCGAGAACCCATACCGGCTCTTGAACCCATGGATCAAGGATACCGAACCGGATTCCGGTATACGTCATGAGGTGCAGCGCCAGCTGGATCTGGTCGCACACGTGGGCGCGCGTTGCGCCGATAACCGGCTGCGTTTCAACACCTCCGAGGCTGACCGGCAAAGTTTGCGTCGCCGACTGCGTGAACAGGGCATGGACGATTCCGAGGGCGGCATCGTCGTGCATTGCGGCGCTACGGCGGAATCGCGCCGTTACGGGGCAGACGGTTTCGCGCAGGCGCTGGCGCTGCTGCATGCTGCCCGGCGCCCTATCTTCCTGACGGGCAGCCATGCGGAACGGCCGCTGACCGAACACGTAGCCGCTTTGGCGGGCGAGGGGCTGCCTTTGTGCAATCTGGCGGGCTGTCTGACGCTGGGGGAGCTAGCCTGCCTGATCGAGGACGCCCATTTGCTGATCTCCAATAACACCGGGCCGGTGCACATCGCGGCCGCCGTCCAGACTCCGGTCGTCGATCTTTATGCGCTGACCAATCCGCAGCACACGCCGTGGATGGTGCAGCAGCGTGTGCTGTCCTGCGATGTGCCATGCAAGTATTGCTATCGCAGCGTATGCCCTCAGGGACATAACGCCTGCCTGAGTGGCATACCGCCTGAGGCCGTGGCCCAGGCCGCCTATGAATTGCTGGAGGACCAAGCATGTATACATTAGGAATCAATGCGGCGTTCCATGATTGTTCGGCCGCATTGGTGCGCGATGGCAGGCCTGTTGCGGCGGCCGAGGAGGAACGATTCACGCGGATCAAGCATGGAAAACGCCCGGTGCCCTTTTCGACATGGCAATTGCCCTACAACGCCATCGACTATTGCCTGCAGGAGGCGGGCATAAACCTGCGCGATGTAGACCACATCGCCTATTCATTCGACCCCCAATTGCTGCTGCCCGAGATGGCCCCTGAGGGGGCCTTCAGCTTGCCGATGCAGCCATCGGCCGCACCAAGGCCGGCGAATGGCGGCTCCCCGTGGGATCCATTGTTCCTGTCCTATATCATCAATGCGCCGCGTCAGCTTGCCGATGGCGTCCCGCACCATTTGCAGCGCCGCTACGAAGGCGCCAGCCTGGCCCACATCATGGAGCGCTGGCAGTTTGTCGAACACCACCTGACGCACGAAGCCAGCGCATTCCTGGCCAGCCCATACGAAGACACCGCGGTGCTGGCCATGGACGGACGCGGCGAAAAGGCGTCTACCAGCTACGGGCACTATCGCCATGGCAAATATGATCGGATCCGGCAGATCAATCTGCCGCACTCTCTGGGTTTGTTGTATGAAGACCTGACCCGCTACCTTGGATTTCTGCATTCCTCGGACGAATATAAGGTCATGGCGCTGGCATCGTATGGCAAGCCCCGCTACATCGAGGAGTTCCGCGATATCCTGCGGACGGATGGCCATGGCGGCTACACCTTGCATCCTGTCGACCTGACGGCGCGTTTCGGCAAAGCACGCCGGCGGGGCGAAGACTTCGAGGACCGTCATGCGGATATCGCGCACTCCCTGCAGCATGTGCTTGAAGAAACAGTGCTGGACATGGCGCGATGGCTGCACAGTACCACCCAGTCCGAGAACCTGTGCATGGCGGGCGGTGTGGCGCTGAATTGCGTAATGAATGCCAAGCTCGCGGATTCGGGCATCTTCAAGAATGTCTGGGTGCAGCCGGCCGCCGGGGATGCCGGTACATCGCTGGGCGCGGCGCTATGGCTGGATTTCCATCATCGGGAAGCCGACCGGCGCAACTGGATCATGGACCATGCTTATCTCGGCCCGGCTTATGGCGACGAAGAAATCGAAGCTTTCCTGCAACGCTCGCACATTGCCTATACCCGTCTGGATCATATCGCCGAGGCGACAGCCGACTTGCTTGCGCAAGAAAAAATCATAGGCTGGTTCCAGGGGAGGATGGAATTCGGTCCACGCGCGCTGGGTGCGCGCTCGATACTGGCATCGCCGCGCGAGAGCGGGATGCAGGCCCGATTGAATGAATTGAAGGATCGCGAGGATTTCCGCCCGGTCGCGCCGGTGGTCATGGCCGAGCGCGCGCATGAATGGTTCGACGCCGGTGGCAAAGGCCGCATCGAAGCGCCTTTCATGCTTTTCGTATTCGATGTCCTGGCCGACAAGGCGGCTGCCATTCCAGCCGTACGGCACATCGATGGCACGGCTCGCGTGCAAACTGTACGCCGCGAGCAGCATCCACTGCTACACGACCTGCTGCACGCGTTCGAGGCGCGCACAGGCGTACCGGTGTTGGTCAACACGTCGTTCAACACGCGCGGCGAGCCGGTGGTATGCAGTCCCCGCGATGCTTTGGAATCGTTCTGGACCTCGCCGCTGGATGCGCTGGTGATAGGCAGTTTCTTAGTGGAGAAACCGTGATGGACGACCTGCGCCGATCTCCGCGGCCTTTGATCTCGGTCGTGGTTCCCACTTACAGGCGGCCTGACTTGCTGGAGCGCTGCCTGCGTGCCTTGCAGCGGCAATCTTTGCCGGGCGAAGACTATGAGATCCTGGTTTGCGACGATGGACCGAGCGCAGCAGCGAGGGCGGTCGTCGAAGCAGCGCGGCAGCGCAGCCAGGGCCACTTGCAGATTCAATACATCGCAGTCACGGCAACCCAGGGGCCGGCCGGCGCGCGCAACGCGGGCTGGCAAGCCGCCGCCGCCCCCATCATTGCCTTTACGGACGACGATACCGTACCGGAGCCGACGTGGCTGGAGGCCGGCATGCAAGCCATGGCTTCCGGCGTTGAGGCGGCCGTGGGACGCATCGTCATGCCTTTGCCCGAGCGCCCCAGCGATTATGAACGCGATGCCGCACGTTTGTCAGAGGCTCAGTTTGCCACCGCGAACTGCTTTGTAAGACGCGATGCGCTACAGGCGGTGGGCGGCTTTGACGAACGCTATACGCAGGCCTGGCGCGAAGATTCCGACCTGCAGTTTTCATTGCTGGATCATGACTTCACCATCGCCGCAGCGCCGGCTGCCGTCGTCATCCATCCTTTGCGGCCGGCAGCATTTGCCGCAGGCGTCGGCATGCAGAAGAAAATCATGTTCGATGTCCTGCTGTACCGGAAGTATCCTGCGCTCTATCGGCAAAATATACGCAAGGGCCCGCCATGGTTCTATCTGGTGATCACGCTGGCGTTGTTGCTGGGCGTATGCGGCATGCTGGCGGGCAAGTTCGCATTGACTGCGGGCGCCATGGGCGCATGGGCCGCGCTGAGCCTGATCTTCTTCTTGCGCCGCTTATGGGCCAGTTCACTGACCCTGCGCAATGTCGGCGAACTGCTGGTGACATCGGCATTGATCCCACCTCTGTCGATTTTCTGGCGGGCGGTGGGGGCGGCGCGTTTCGGCAGGGCCTTGCCATGAGCAGCATTACTGCACTGCCGGCGCATCCCAGACGCATCGCCGTATTCAGAGCGCTGAACCTGGGAGACTTGCTTTGCACGGTGCCTGCCTTGCGAGCTTTACGCCAGGCCTATCCTCAGGCATGGATCGCCCTGGTAGGCCTGGAGGGCGCCCGGCCTTTGGTGCGGCGCTTTCATCATTATCTGGATGCCTTGCTTCCCTTCCCGGGAGACCCAGCTTTTCCCGAGCAGCCCGCCCGCCCCGATGAGTTGCCGCGCTTCTATCGTCGCATGCGCAATCTGAACTTCGACCTGGTGTTGCAAATGCATGGCAGCGGGATGCGCTCCAACGACATCGCGCAGGCTTTGGGCGGCGCGTGCTGGGCGGGTTTCGTACCGCAAGCCAGCGACGAGCAGCGGGGTCGTTTGATGGCCTGGCCGGATACGTTGCCGGAAATCGAGCGATACCTGGCTTTATTGACCTTCCTGGGATTGCCGGCGAGCGATGCCTCGCTGGAATTTCCCTTATCCGCCGACGACCGCCATGAAGCGAAGACTGTTGCGCGCAACGCAGGCATCGATCCTTCCCGTACGGTTTTTTTTCATCCGGGCGCGCGGCTGGAGTCCCGGCGTTGGCCGCCGGAGCGATTTGCCGCCGTCGCCCGGGCTCTGGCCGACGATGGCTGGCAGATAGCGATTACCGGCAGCAAGGAAGAGTCCGCCTTGGAGCAGGACCTGGCCCGACGCCTCGCGCGGCCGGCGGCCCGCTTGTGCGGCGCGACGTCGCTGGGAGGG
>JAEWEH010000151.1 GCA_023389535.1 Pseudomonadota bacterium | reverse complement strand
ACCCCCCCCACCGGGGGGGGGCCCCCCCCCCCGGCGCCGGTAAGCAGCATTTCCATGGGGCGAGGGGCGAGGTTACTGCCGCCGCCTTCCGGGGCGCCGTCCATGGCGGCCACATGGCCGCTGCCGGTGCGGGCAACGAACAGCATGCCATCGGGCCCGCCCCAATCTATCGTGCATTCCATGTCGATCTTCCTGCTGGCAAGTGTGAATGAAAAGTCAGGTATCAATCATACCTACATCGCAGGCCTTACGTCAGCAGGCCGGCATAGGCAAGACTCTGCAAGCCCTGCGGCAAAGCCGCTTCTATAACAATATTCGACATAGGGGAATACCCTAGCATTTCCCGCGCATGCTTTATCATGCAGCCACTTGTATCGTAAAGCGATATATATCCGAATGAATACCATCACCATTCTGCTCCTCACGTTCACCCTGTCTGTCACCGGGCTGTTTGTCTTTATCTGGTCCCTGCGCAGACATTTATTCGACGACAATCCCGCCGCCGCCAATGTCATCTTCTCCGAAGGAGAGATCGGACGCATTGAAGAGCCCGCCGCCACCGGCGCGCAGCATCGCGCATTGCAGCAGGCTGTCGATGACACGCATGCACCCATGCGCACGCCGGCGGACGAAGCCCGTCTGGCAGCCGAGTTGGCCGAGCGGTTGCAAGCGGACAAATCGACCGCTTATGTGACCTTTGTGTTCTTGTGCTGTGCGGTGGTCTGGCTGATATTTGCCTCCAGCGCCGGCCTGATTTCCTCGATCAAGCTGCATCAGCCGGATTTCCTGACCGACTACGCCTGGCTGACCTTCGGGCGCATACGCACGCTGCACTTGAATGCCGTGGCTTATGGCTGGGCGCCCATGGCGGCCTTCGGCATTGCCATGTGGACCTTGCCGCGCCTATTGAAAACCGAGCTGATGGGCGCGCGCTTTGCCATCCTGGGCGCCATGCTATGGAACGCGGCCCTGATCGCGGGCTTGGGCAGCATCGCCGCCGGCTTCAATGACGGGCTGGAGTGGCTGGAAATACCCTGGCAGATCGATGTGCTGTTCGTCATAGGCGGCGCGCTGATTGGCCTGCCGCTGGTGTTCACACTGCAGAACAGAAAGGTGAAGCACCTTTACGTATCCATCTGGTACATGGGCGCGGCCTTGTTCTGGTTCCCCATCTTGTTCCTGGTGGGCAATCTTCCCAGCGTGCATTTCGGCGTGGAACAGGCCACCATGAACTGGTGGTTTGGCCACAATGTGCTGGGCCTGTTCTATACGCCGATAGCGCTGGCCTCTATCTATTATTTCCTGCCGAAGATCATCGGCCGCCCGATTCAGTCCTATAACCTGTCGCTGCTTGGCTTCTGGGCGCTGGCGTTCTTCTACGGGCAGGTCGGCGGCCACCATCTTGTCGGCGGGCCGGTGCCCAGCTGGCTGATCACGCTCTCTATCGTACAGAGCGTGATGATGGTGGTGCCGGTGCTGGCCTTTTCGGTGAACCAGCACCTGACCATGCGGCATCATTTCAAGACGCTGATATATTCGCCCACGCTGCGTTTCATCGTTTTGGGCGGGATGATGTACACGCTCAGTTCGGTGCAGGGCTCGGTCGAGGCGCTGCGCAGCGTAAACACGGTGACCCATTTCACGCACTTTACTGTGGCGCACGCCCATCTGGGCCTGTACGGGTTCTTCTCGCTGGTGATGTTTGGCGCCATCTATTTCGTGATGCCCCGCGTCATGTCCTGGGAATGGCCTTATCCCGGCCTGATTGCGGTGCATTTCTGGCTGGTCGTGGGCGGTTTCGCAATCTATTTCATCGGCCTGAGCGTGGGTGGATGGCTGCAAGGCGTGGCCATGCTGGATGCCTCTCGCTCTTTCATGGAATCGGTGCAGGCGACCATACCCTACCTTGAAGCCCGTACCGTAGGGGGTGCCGTCATGACGCTGGGGCACGTTGTGTTTGCGTTCCACTTCGTATCGATGGCGCTGCGCTATGGTCGCAAGCGCGTCGGACCGGCGCTGTTTCATCAGCATGCAAGTGTCGAGCACGTCGGCGCCGTGGCGGTGGAGTCCTGATCATGGAGAACGAATACAAGTTACTGGGCGGCGCCATGGTCACCCTGGCCCTTGCAACGGCCACATTGGTGGTGGTCCCTTATATGCAATTGTCGGACGTGACGCCGTCCGAAGACCTGCACCCCTATACCTCGGCGCAATTGCGGGGCCGCGAGCAGTACATCAAGAATGGCTGCGTGTATTGCCACACGCAGCAGCCCAGGGCGCAGGCACAGGCGCCGGACTTCAAGCGCGGCTGGGGGCGGGCGCCGGTTGCGGGCGACTATTACTACGACCATCCGCATTTGCTGGGGACCATGCGCACGGGACCCGATCTGCTGAATATCGGCGCACGGCAGCCCAGTGCGGACTGGAACCTGGGGCATCTGTACCAGCCGCGTGCCTACACACCAGGCAGCATCATGCCGTCCTATCCGTATCTGTTCGAGCTCAAGGACAAGGCGCAGGAGGGCGACAAGGTCGTGAACCTGCCTCCGGCTTATGCACCAGTGGGGCAGGTCGTGGTGGCGCGCCCCGAGGCCTTGGACCTGGTGGAATACCTGTTGGCGCTGGATCGAACCTATCCCGTCAAGCCGCCTGTAAAGGACACCCCATAAGCTTACATTCCGCGCCGCCGATGAACGACCGCAAATCGCCTGCGACCAGAGTGCTGCGCATAGCCGCGGCAGACGTAAGTTGCAGATAGGCGGCGAGTCAGGAGTGCTGGAGAATACGATGTCAGATGCTTCCAAGAAAATCACCGCACAACAGCGGGAAATGCCCGAGCCGTATGAGGGCAACCGACCCGTTCCATGGCTGGTGATTCTGATCGTTGCCGGCCTGTTCGCATGGGCGGTCGGCTATATCGCTTATACGTATCAAAGCAACCCACCCGCATACGGCGACAGGCGCAGCGCGGCCGACTTCGCGATTGCCGCGCCGGCAGCCGGAACGGTAGACGGCGCCCAGGTCTATGCCTCGCATTGCGTGGCCTGCCATCAGGCCACTGGGGCAGGCTTGCCCGGCGTGTTCCCGCCACTGGCGGCTTCCGAATGGGCGACGGGCCCGGCGGCGCTGGCGGTGCAAATCGTGCTGCACGGCGTGACTGGCTCGCTGACTGTGGCCGGCAACACCTATAACGGGCTGATGCCGGCCTTCAAGGACAAGCTCAAGGACGAGGAAATTGCGGCGGTATTAAGCTATGTGCGCAGCAGCTTTGGCAATTCGGCCGGAAAGGTGGACGCTGCCACCGTCGCCGCCCAGCGCGCCGCGACGAAGGACCATGACCAGCCTTGGAAAGGCGAGGCTGAATTGAAGACCCTGAAGTAGCCGTGGCGATCATGAAAATGCTATCAGCCGTCTGTGTCGTGTGCATCATGGGCGCGATCGCCCTGTATGGCCAGACTGACGGCTACACGGTCGTGACGACGGAATCGGCGCGCCGCGCCGATATTCTGCGCGAACCACGGGGCTTGCCCGATGCGGAATTGACCGGTGTGTCGGGTGATGTTGCCGCACTGCGCGAGAATCTGCGTCGCGACGGACGCCTGACCATTGTGGACTTCATTTATACCCGTTGCGCATCGTTATGCCTGGCCATGGGCACGGAATTTCAGCAATTGCAGCAAGCCATCCTGGATCGTGGCCTTGAAAGCCGTGTGCGCCTGCTTAGCCTGAGTTTTGACCCGATGGATACGCCGCGGCGGCTTGCGACGTATGGGCAGCGGATGCACGCCGAACCCAAGGTGTGGGAGTTTGCCACCTTGTCCGATAAGGACAGCCGTGATGCCATCCTGGGATCTTTCGGGATCGTGGTGGTGCCGGCGGGCGCGGGCCAATATGTACACAATGGGGCTTACCATGTTGTATCCGGCTCCGGCTATCTGATGCGCATCATGGATATCGGCGATACCGCAGCCTTGCTGGATTTTGCGGACCGGCGCACGGCTGCGGCGGCCGGCCAGAATGGTCAATGGGACCGGGCGAAGAGGGGCGAGGCGCGATCATGAACCGCGCATCCCGCCGGCGCTACTGCTATTTTGCCGCCAGCTTTGGGCTGCTGGCGGCTTGTTTTATATTCCGCAACGGATTGACGCGGACCATGGCTTTGCACATGCTCGTGCACATACCCTTGATCTTGTTGGCGGGCGTACTGGCCGGCTGGGCTGTCACAATAGGGAAGGGCACCGACGGCCGGACAGATTCGGACTGCGCGGCGAGACGCTTTGCCGCCCAGTGTGCCAGGCAGTATGCGGACTGCAATGAATACGGGATAGCAGGCTTGCTATTTGTGTCCTTCATGGGCGCCTACTGGATGATTCCCAAGGCGCTGGATCAGGTGCTGGTGTCGCCCGCACTGTCCGCCTGCAAGTTCGCAGGCCTGTATCTTGCCGGCATAGTGTTGTTCGATTCGCTGAGGCGTTCGAATGCAGTGATCAGGCTATTTTTTCTGGGCAACTTCTGCTGGATGACGGCCATCGTCGGCATGCTGTATCAGAGCGATTCGCAACGCCTGTGCAATTTCTATTTGCTGGGTGACCAGGAATGGGCAGGGCGCGGGCTGGTGGCGATCGCGGTACTATTGCCTTTGGCATGGCTGTTCGCCGAACGCCGAAGTATCCGCGGCTTCTGCCGGGGTGCGCCAGGCGGCTTGCCAGACCAGCCACCATCAAGCAATCAGAATCAGGAAGGCACATGGACACAACGCCGAACACATCGGGTGCGAATGTAGGGTTCTCTCGTCGTATGGGGACGCTGGACCGGCTATTGGCCGAGCTTGGCCGGGCCGTTCAGGTTCTGGATGGCTCGGTCCATGCCGGCCGGCCCAACCCTGCCGGTAAGCCGGATCTTCAGGCGAAGGCTGACTTATCTGCCAAGGAACAGCAGCACGCGGCCGGACTTATGCGGGTAAACCATGTAGGCGAAATTTGCGCGCAGGCGCTGTATCGCGGTCAGGCCT
>JAEWEH010000141.1 GCA_023389535.1 Pseudomonadota bacterium | reverse complement strand
GGGCCTGACCGTCTACAGAAGGAGAAACCATGGATTCGCTTGAACTGGCTGTTCCGCCCCCCATCGTCATGCTCGCCACCGCGTTGATCATGTGGTTGCTTTCCGTCTTTCTGCCGGAATTGACTCTGCCGGGCGTCGGCAGTCTGCTGGCGATCGTCCTAGGCGCGATTGGCGTGGGGATCAGCATGGCGGGCATCATCGCCTTCCATCGCGCCCACACTACACCAGATCCCAGAAGGCCAGGTGCCGCCACGACATTGGTTACTTCCGGCGTTTACCGCATAAGTCGCAATCCCATGTACCTGGGCATACAGCTCGCGCTGATCGCCTGGGGGATATTCCTGGGAAATGTGGCCGCGCTGCTGTCCGCCTTCTTATTTGCTTTTTACATCCAACGCTTACAGATCAAGCCCGAAGAACGCTTTCTTCAGGAAAAGTTCGGCGCAGAATTCACGGCGTACCGAGCCAAAGTCCGCGCCTGGCTATAGCGCTTCGTGGGCACAGGGGGCAGGCGATGGCGCTTCACCAATAAGCTGCCCTTCGGTGACCCAGACCTGCCGGAAGCCGTCGCCGTCGTGCAGTACAAACAAGGCATCCATACCGCGTTGTTGCGCAAGTTCCCTGCCCGCCCTCTCGCCAAGAACCAACAGCGCGGTCGCCCAGGCGTCGGCCAGCATACAGGTGGAGGCCACCACGCTGACCGCAGCAAGCTGGTTGAGCGAAGGCTGCCGCAACGAACCATCGATGGTGTGCGAGTATGACCGGCCTTGGAAATCGACCCAATGGCGGTAGTCGCCCGAAGTCGCAATGGCGCCGTCGCCCAGTTCCATGACGCCCATGACTTCGCGCACGTGGCGCACCGGCTTTTCGATGGCGACAGTCCATGGGCGGCCGCCCGGCTTTTCACCGCGTGCTCGCATCTCTCCATCGATCCCCACCAAGTAATCACTGATGCCCAAGCCATCAAGACAGGAGGCAAGCTGATCCACGCCGTAGCCTTTGGCGATGCCCGAGAGATCCAGAGTGATGGCCGCAAGTTTGCGCACACGGCGACCGGCCTGGTCCAGCTCCAGCACCTCTGTAGCGGCGCGATGCGCTTCGGCCCTCAAGGCCTTGATCCGCGCTTCGTCAACTCGCCCATTGCCTGGCCCGAAACCCCATGCATGAACCAGCTCGCCGACTCCAATATCAAACGCATCGTGCGATGCTCGGGCCACGCGCAGCGCCGTGCTCAGCACTTCGAACAATTGTGGCGGGATACTCAGCCACTCATTTGCCGGCGCGCGGTTCAGCCGGTTCAGGTCTGAGTCCGGCTTCCAGCTTGACATCTGCCTGTCCACGCTGTCTACGGCGGCAAACAGTCGAGCGTCGATAAGCGCTTTATCAAGCTTCGCATCGGCAAAAAAAACCGCGCTGTACTGCGTACCCATGGTCTTGCCATTCAGTTTGTACCGGCACAGCGCGGCGCCGCAGTCTTTAGAAAACGTCTTCACGATAGCGTCCTTCCAGCTTAAGCGTTTGAACATCCAGCCCCAAAGGGGCAAGAATGCCATCCAGTGCCTGCATGATGCTGACCGCCATGGCGCGGCTGCCACACACCAGCACCTGCGCGCCGCTTTGAATCAATCGCTGTATTTGGCAGGCATCGTCCAGGATGCGGTCCTGTACATAGGCGCCTTCCTTGATCCGCGAAAAAGCCGCCCTTAACTGGGTGAGGCGGCGGTCTGCGAGATACCGCTTGAGCTCCGGCTGGTAGAGAAAGTCTGAAGCCGGGTCGCGACCACCCCAGTAGAGGTACATGGGGTGCTTGTCCATGTTGTTGCGTATGAACCCCGCCAAGGGGCCGATACCCGCGCCCGCGCCCACGAGAATGACTGGAGACTTTCCGGATGCGGGACGGAAGTTGGGGTTGGGCTGGATAAAAGCCTGGATGCATCCGCCGATGTGCAAGTCGTGCAGCATCTGAGAACATAGGCCCCCCGGTTGTCGGCGGACGCATATTTCAAGAAAGCCGTCCTTGGATCCGCTGGCCAGGGAATAGAACCGCGGCACCGGACTGCCCGGGGGCAGTATCCCAACGAGATCACCGGCCTCGAAATCAGGCAGCCGATCGATTCCGACAATGCGGCGGATTCTGCCGGCACGGCTTTTCGTCGCAGGCAACCCGAACCGCAAGATGCTGGTATGAGTTTGTATTGCGGCGCCGTAGTCGGCTCGCTCAATCAGTTGCAGCGCTTGGGTGCGGGGCGTCCTTGGCGTATAAGCCAGTGCCAGATCGCAATCAAGCACGCGCCCGACGGACAATCCCCACTGCGAAAATTCCTGCGCCGATTGACGATCTATTGTGCCTAGCTCCAGTAGCGGGCGCCATCCACGATCAAGCAGCGCTTTTTCTACCGTAACGGCGAATTGGCAGAACTTTGGAAATTGGCGATCGCCGAAACCCAGAACAGCGAACGCGGGCTTTCGTTCCCCCGAGTATCGAGCGAGGCGAGCCAGAAACTGGCTGGCTGTGGTGGGTGCGTCGCCATCGCCATAGGTCGACGTCAGTATGAATAGGCGTTGCGCCGACTGGTAACGGGGTGCCAGGTGATTCATCGGCGCCGTGTGCACGCGTTGACCCGCAATGCGCAGGGCATCGTGCAGTGCTTGCGCGAAGCCCCAAGTGCTATTGCTTTCGCTGCCCACGAGAATGACCGTGTCGGCCGACCGCGCATCGCTGTTGCCCACCAGGCGCGGCATGGATCGGCGACGTTGCCACCACATGGCAAA
This sequence comes from Pseudomonadota bacterium, assembly GCA_023389535.1. Lineage (GTDB taxonomy): Bacteria > Pseudomonadota > Gammaproteobacteria > Burkholderiales > Burkholderiaceae_B > UBA6240. Next base: position 5,285 of record JAEWEH010000141.1, on the reverse strand, counting down.
CCCCGTGGCGCCCATCACAGGCACGCTAAGGGCGCACATACCCAGGATCAGACCCAGCCACCACAGCCCTTCACCGGTATGTACTTGATAGATGAGTTCATACGCCCTGCGGGTGCCGTCCAGCGCCCGGAAGGATGCAAGCCGGCCGGTCGCCTGATCGATGTACCCGGCTCCTTGATGGGTACGCAAAGAATAAATGTCCCCCGGACGGCCCGGATCGGGATACACCAATTCACGCAAGTCATTGACATCGATGGACCTCAGGGCCGGCAAGGCGCCGACTGGCAAGGCCGGCCCGGCTACCGCTTGTGCGGGAAAATCGGGCTCGCCTTGCATGCCATCGGATATCAGTCCGAAGGTAGCGGCAGACATGGTTATCCCCGTCAGCGCAGACAGAATTAGTCCGACGGCTGCGATACGACCCAAAGCAGCGTGCCAGCACTGGCTGAAGTTTCCGCGTACCGGTCGCAACAATTGCCGCCACCCACCCTGGCGCTTTGCAAGCAGCGCCACCCCGGACAGGCACAAGATGAGCATGGCGACAGCAGACAGGCCCGCGGTCGCACGTCCCGGTGTTTCGGCGAGAAAAGAGCGATGCAGATTCTTGACCCAGCGCAGGAAAAGGGATGGGTCGTAAGGCCCTAGCGCTTGTCCGGTAATGGGATCGACACGGACCACATCCTGCTGGCCGTTACGACTGTAATACACGACGACAGAACCCGAAGGCGAACGCTGAATCTGCTCTATACCGGGGTAGTGTTGCGCCAGCCGCTCGGCCATCGCGGCCACGGTAATTTGATTATCAGCCGGCACCACCGCGCCCAGCCTGTCAAGGGCGGGGCCGATGGCAAGAACAGCGCCGCTGATTGCCAATACCGCCACAAATAAGGCGGCGACCAGGCCGGGTATGGAGTGAAGTTGGCGCAACATGATGTGGCCCCGGAAAGTCAGATCGGATTACATGTCGTAGGTGAAGGCCCGGACATAGCCGCGACCCACGGTTGGCTTGCCGGCCCCCGCCTTGGTCAGCGGCACCCGGACGTCGGCAGCGTTGTCCCGACCGTCTTCCACTGCCGAATCGATCCGTATTTCGTATCCGGCGTCGATCAGGGCGTCAGCAAGATCAGCAGTGACTTTCAGTGTGCGGCCGCTACCCACGCTTGCCCCGCTCACCCCGTCGAACTCTGTGGATTTCAGGCCGCTGCCACGCGCCCAATCGCGCAGGTGCTTGTAGTACTTCGCCTTCTTGCCAGAGACCCAAAGCGTCTTCTGGTATTTTCCTTGTGCGTCTGTCACGTAGATTGCCAGGTACGCACCGTCCCCGCTGTAGTCTTTCAGTTGGGTAGTCAAGGTGACCGGCTTCGCCAGGGCGAAGCCCGGCAGAGCGATAATCCCCGCCAGAAAGAGAGAAAAGGCTGTCTTCTTCATGATCGTGCTCCGGATATTAATAAGGGCAGCTGGTTATTTCGCTTCGGGGCTGGCATCAGGCTTTTGGTCCAGATATTGGCCGGGGTCGCCGTCCTTTTCGCCGAACTTGATCTCCAGCTCGCGGATGCGCAACGACGCAGGCGCATAGGTGGCCTTGAAGGTGTTGCCGTTCTTGTCCACGCCCTTGGCCTCGTAGCAGCCGTCGTCGACCTTGATGCGATGCACCGTCCATCCACGCTGCTCCAGCTGATGGCGCAATACTTCCCGCGGTTGCCAATCCGCGACCGGATCAGTACAGTGATCGTCGGCCCAGGCGGCTCCGCTGATCGCCAGGCCCGCCAGCGCAGCGCCGGCAAAGGTGTAAGGTTTCATGATTAAGCTCCCGTTCAAGTAGGTATGGCGAACAGTAAAGCCGTATCCTGACGTCAGCCTGAAGATTTTTGTTTTTCCTGCCACGGAATGAATATGCGAACGCTATTGATCGAGGATGCGATTGGGTTGGGGGAAGCGGTACGGGAACAGCTTGCCGATGACGGTCATGCTGTAGACTGGGTGCAAAGAATCGATCACGCCGAACTCAGTGCCAAGTCGACGAACTATGATTTGATCTTGTTGGACTTAAGCCTGCCAGACGGAAACGGGCTGGACTTCCTGCGCCGCCGACGCACTGCGGGCGATACCGTTCCTGTCATCATCCTGACTGCCAGGGACCAGATTTCAGACCGCATTGCCGGCCTGAATTCCGGCGCGGACGACTACTTGGTCAAGCCTTTCGATCTCGACGAATTATCGGCCCGGGTTGCCGCTGTTTCCCGGCGCTACAGCGGCAATCCCAATCCGGATATTGAACTGGGCAGCCTGCTTATCAACATGTCGAACCGCAGCATTCGGCGTGATGGCACTGCCGTCGACCTGACCGCTCGCGAGTGGGCCTTATTCGAAACTTTCGTTCTCCGCCCCGGCGCCTTGTTTTCAAAGTCGCAGCTTGAAGAACGCCTGTACGAATTCGGCGCCGAAATAGAAAGCAATACCATCGAGGTTTACATCAGTCGCCTGCGCAAGAAGCTGGGCGCCCACATCATCGAAACGGTCCGCGGGGTCGGCTACCGCCTGGGGAACCCATGAAGGCGCCGACGAGCCTGCAAAGAAACCTGGTCTACGGCCTGACGATCGGGATGGTCGTGCTTTGGCTGGTGGCTACGTTGATCTCCGCCCTAGTCCTGCGGCATGAACTGGACGAAGCCTTTGATAATGCAATGCAGGAGACGGCCCAGCGGATTCTGCCCCTGGCAGTGCTGGATATCCTTGATCGAGAAGACAGCACCACACCGCAGCGGGTGGCTGCGCTCAATACTCGTCAAGACGGCTTCGCCTATGTCGTCCGCGATAGCCAGGGAAATGTTCTTTTGCAATCCCTGGGCGCGGACGCCGCCGTGTTTGGTCCGGTGAGCATGCAGGGTTTCACCACTACACCGACCCACCGTATTTTTGGTGCCAGCGCCCTGCGCGACACTCTTTTCCTGCAGATCGCCGAACCGCTTGCACATCGCCGCAAAGCGACCGTGGAGGCAGCGATGTCCCTGCTATTCCCGCTGCTGTTGCTGATCCCGCTCAGCCTTCTAGGAATCTGGATGGTCGTGCGCTTCAGCCTGCGCGGCGTGCTGTCGTATCGGCACGCAATCGAAGCGCGCGGCGCGGGCAACCTTTCGCCGATCGAGGCGGATCACTTGCCAACAGAGATCATCCCCATCGCCGATGCCGTCAACCGGCTGATCGAGCGCTTGCGGCTTGCCATGGATGCCGAGCGCAGGTTTACTGCAAACAGCGCGCACGAATTGCGGACACCTCTGGCCGCGAGCCTGGCTCAGGTCCAGCGCTTGCGTCACGAAGCCCCAGCTGGCGCGCTGCAGGACCGTGCCGCGCAGGTCGAGGCGTCGCTGAAGGAGCTGTCGCGCCTATCTGAAAAATTGATGCAATTGGCCAAGGCTGAAGGTGGCGGCTTGTTATCTGAAGAACCACACGACCTCGCCATGCTGCTGGATCACGTCGTGCGGGATTTGCAGCGACCAAGCCCAAGGCCGATCCAATTGAAGCTGCCGTCTACCGGGTCGGTTTTATCCCTCATCGATCCCGATGCGTTCGCGATCCTGGCTCGCAACCTCATCGAAAACGCCTTGAAACATGGCCTGCAAGGCATTCCGATCGAGGTGGAACTGACCAACGATGCGCGTCTCACCGTCATCAATGCGGGCGCCGTCGTTCCGCCGGCCGACCTGCAGAAATTGACCCACCGCTTTGTTCGCAGTGGCACCGAAGCAGAAGGCTTTGGCCTGGGACTGGCCATCGTTGCAACGATTGCGCACGGTGTAGGCGCTCGATTGACCCTGTCCTCACCGGCCACCGGCAGAAGCGACGGGTTTGAAGCCGTTGTCCAATTCAAGCTTGCGGGGTCGACTTCGGGAAGGCATTAGCCGACGGCAACAGCTAAGCACCGGCCGTTGGCTGTTTGATCGCCGCTGTCGCGTGCGAGGCGTTATCAGGCGTGAGAAATTCGGTAGAAGGCCGGCCGTCAGCATTATGCTGCACGATACGTGCGGGCTTGCCCTGCGCGTCCAACCACACTTGCCCCATGCCCGCTCCGTTCCATACGCGTTCACCGCGGTGGCGCTGGTCGGGCAGGCGCGGGCGGATGGCCAGGTCGCGGCGCTGGGTGAACCAATTCAGCGGCGAGCGCGGTGCGTAGAGCCAGCGGTTAAGGCGATCCAGCCAATCCAGCAGGCGACGCGGAAATTCATTCTTGATGCCACTGCTCGTAATCTGCCAGATGTGCGGAATGCGATCCCGGTCGCGGACCTGGACATCGTAGGCGAAGGAATAGTGCACGTCGCCCGACAGGATCACGTAGTTGCCCGGCGTGCGGGAATGGCGAAAGATATTGAGCATGACACTGGCGGCGCCCCGATGCGCCATCCAGTTTTCGGCGTCGACGGTCAGGGCCTGGCCGGCAAAAGTGCATATTCTCTGTATGACTTCGATCAGCTTGACGCCGAACATAGGCGTCGGCGACACGATCACGGCGGCGGTTTCATCAAGCAATTCATGCTGCAGGTCGGTCAGCGATTCCCAGTCCATCAGCCCGGAAGGACGGCTGGGCATCCGCCGGCTGCGCCACCGGCGCGTACGCGTGTCGAGCACGATCACGGTAGGCTGCGTACGCAATACATAGCCCCACTGGCCGAAGGAGAGCAGCCGGCCGATCAGCGCATCCTGCGCGGCGGCGTCCAGCCGGCCATGGTCGTCGGGCCTGGCCGTCAGGGCGGCCATGTCGTCAAGCACGGCCCCGAAGACATCGGGGCGGTTACCCCAAGCCTGGCACAGCATGTAGGCCACCAGTGCATTGCCCACGATCCGTCGCGAAAACGGGTGTCCATAGGCGGTGGCCTCCCACTTGGCCGAAAGGTTCCAGTCGTCGGTGATGTCGTGATCATCAAAAATCATCAGCGTTTGTACGTGTGCGAACAACCGCGCCGCTTGCGGCAAATCGCTGCAAAAGCCCCGCAGCGCTTCGGCCTCGCGCTGCCATCGATGCGCACGTTCGGCGTCGAGTTCCGGCATCGGTGCTTGCCCAGCAAGCTGCCATGGCACGGGAGACCAGGCCAGCAGATACATGGCCATCACTTCGGCCAGCGTCACCAGATGGTTATGCGCATTGGCGGTAGTGAAGATAGGCTTTTCCACGCCGCCGAAGAAGCGCTCGCGCAGCGCTTCGTTCGATTTGAATGCCGGCAGCAGATCTTCACGACGGTAATAGCTCGCAGGATGGGCATATAAGGACTCGCTATCCGAGACGACGGCGC
>JAEWEH010000109.1 GCA_023389535.1 Pseudomonadota bacterium | reverse complement strand
GGTGAACCGCGGCACCCTGGACATGGCCATCGTCACCGAACCGCCGCAAAAGTTTCCTACCAATCTAAGCGTTCACTATATTTACAGCGAACCATTCGCCTTGATTACGCCGGCCGAAATCCCTTATCAGGACATCGTACAGGCGTTCAAATCCTCGACGCCCTATATCGCCTTCGAACGCAGCACCTGGGCCGGCCAGTTGATCGACGAATTCCTGTTGAAGCGCGGCATCATGACCAAGCCGTCCATGGAGCTCAACTCGCTGGATGCCATCACTGCCCTGGTTGGCCAGGGCCTTGGCATTTCGATTGTTCCGCTGATCCGTGGCGCGGCGTGGCATGACAGCCCCAATCTTCATATCGTGCACCTGCCCAGCTTCGAGCGTCCGGTGTCGCTGATCACCCGCGCCTCGCATGAGCATCATGCGCTGACTGCTTTGCTGCTTTCATCATTTGCGTTTGATACGGCAGGCAGGTAGCCGTTCGGGTTATGGCCATGCCGGCGCACCGGTTCGCGCATTAAAACGAATTCCTCGGCAGATGTCGGATGCAGCGCCATCGTGCGGTCAAAATCGCGCTTGGTCGCCCCTGCACTTAAGGAAATGGCCAGCGCCTGCATGATTTCCGGTGCGTCCGCGCCTTGCATGTGCATGCCTATGACGCGATCCGTATTCCTGTCCACCAGCAGCTTCATGAATGTCCGCTCATCCGCGCCGACGAAGGCCTTCTTCATGGGCCTGAACTGGCTGACATAAACATCGGTCGGACACTGGGCCTGTGCGTCGGCTTCGCTCAGGCCCACGCTGGCAATGGGCGGCGAGCAAAATACCGCGCTTGCCACGTTGACATGGCTGACCTGCACATGCCGACCCCCAAACTCGGTATCGGCAAAAGCCCGCCCTTCCGCAATTGCCACGGGTGTCAGGTTCACGCGATTCGTTACATCGCCGATCGCCCATACGCCGGAAGCGAGTGTGCGGCTGTCGGCGTCCACAGGAATGGCGCCCCACTCGTCCACCTGAATGTCCACGGTCTCCAGGCCCAGTCGCCGCACGTTGGGCTGGCGTCCGGTGGCATTCAATGTCACCTGCGCCTGCAAGGCCGGTGCACCGGTTCGCCTGAGCTCGAACCCAGTGTCCGTCCGTACCAGGGCATCCATGGCTGATCCCGGATGCAGCACAACGCCCTGGGCCTGCAGGGCCTGGGCGGCGTGCCGGCGCAGGTCCTCATCAAAGCCTCGCAAGGGCAGGTCGCCGCGGTACGCCATGGCAACCTTCACACCCAGGCCGCACAAAATGGACGCAAACTCCACGGCGATGTATCCGGCGCCGATCACCAGCAGCGACTGGGGCAACTGGTCGATTTGCAGGATGTCATCGGAAGTCCATGCCTGCTCCAGCCCCGGCATGGCCGTGACCGATGGCACCCCGCCCGTGGCGATCAGGATGCGGTCGGCATGGTAGCGTTCGCCCCCGACCTCAACCGTGTGCGGACCAGCAAGCTGCGCCTGTCCTTGCAACACCTGCACGCCGGCATTGCTCAGCATCTGGCGATAGATGCCCTCCAGCCGATCGAGTTCTTGGTCCTTGGCCCGCCGCCACCGGCCGACATCAAAGTCCGCATCGATGTCGCTCCAGCCAAACGCGGCGGCATCCAGGAATACACCCCGCATTTCGGCCGCGTACATCATCAGCTTTTTCGGTATGCACCCACGCAGCACGCAGGTGCCGCCAACACGCGTGCCCTCTATCAGCAGCACCCTGGCCCCGTATGATGCTGCACGTCGCGATGCGGCAATGCCGCCCGAGCCGGCGCCAATGACGATCAAGTCGAATGAGCGCGCCATCATGCCACTGCCGCCGGCGTGAATTCGGGGCGATGAAGAGCGCGCTGCACGGCCGCCCGTTCATTAAGACGTTCATACCAGCCGCGCAAGCGCGGATAGTCGGACCATGCCATGCCCAGTTTTTCCGACACACGCAGCCACGGGAAGACCGCCATGTCCGCGATGGAGTAATGTTCGCCGGCAAAGTACGGCCTGACATCCAGGTGTTGCTCCATGACGGTATGTATGCGGCGCACTTCGGCGCCGAAACGGCTGATGGCGTATTCGTCGTTGGCATCGCCGCGCCGCTTGAAGTGGCTGAGCTGGCCCATCATGGGGCCTACGGCGCTCATTTGAAACATGAGCCACTGCAGCGCGCCATAGCGTTCGGCAGGGTCGGCGGAAAGGAAGCGCCGATACTTATCCGCCAGGTAAATAAGGATGGCCCCCGATTCGAAGATCGTGATTTCCTTTCCAGCGCCGGCATCGCTGTCCACAAGCACGGGAATCTTCCTGTTCAGCGTGCGATGCGATATTCCGCCAGAAAGCGCTTCCGGGTCATTGATATCGACAGGGTGAATGCGGTAATCCGCACCGCATTCCTCCAGCATGATATGCACTTTATGCCCGTTAGGTGTGGCCCAGCTATATAAATCCATCATCTATAGACAGCTTCAAGGGTGGCAGGAGAGCAGGCGCCACGAAGGCGCCCTGGCATCAGTTCCCGAAATCCAGCTTGGCCATCTTTGTGGCGTCGGCATAGCTCTTCAGGTCTCTTTTCAGCCTCTCGGTCATCTGTTCCGGGCTGACTGGAGTGACCTCGATATCCAGCCCTTCAATCCTGGACTTCACATCCGGCATGGCCAATATCTGGTTCAAGGTTGCATTGGCTTTCTGCACGATATCCGCAGGCGTCCCCGCCGGGAATACCAGCCCGTACCACACGCCGACCTCGAACTCCCCCGGCACACCCGCTTCAGTCATATGGGGAACGTCCGGCAATGACAACGACCGCTCGCGGCCAGTCACCATCAGGGGCCGCAGCTTGCCCGATGAAATATGTGGCTTGGTGGCGGTGGTAGTGTCGACGATGTACTGCACATCCTTGGCCAACATGGCTTGCAGGGCCGGCGAACTACCTTTGTAGGGGACGTGCACGCCATCCAGCTTGGTGCTTGCCTTGATCATTTCGGCGGCGAAATAGGTGCCGAAGCAGCATGACGCATAGCTGAAGTGCTTGTTCTTGTCGCCGGTTGCTGCTTCGAGGTCCTTGAAGCTTTTGTAGCTTGAATCAGCATCCACGGCCAGGACATAGCTGGACCGCCCGATAAGGCCTATGGAGGCCAGGTCCGTAACCGGGTCCATCGGAAAATCTTTTCTGACGACCTTGTTCAGCGCGAAGCTGCTGGTGGTCAGCCCAATGGTATGCCCATCTTTATCCGCCCGGGCCACCGACTGCAACGCAATGACCATTTCTCCGCCCGGTTTGTTCTGCACGACGACGGGAGTTTCCCAGGCTTCGGAAAACTTCTGCCCCAGCAGTCGAACCAGGATGTCGGACGCGCCGCCTGGAGCAAACGGGACGATCATGCTGATGGGCTTGCCTTTGGCCGGATAGCTTTGTGCCGACGCGGTGCCTGTGATCGAAAGAATGCCTGCCGCCGTGATGGCTATGGCCAAGAAAGTGCGCTTCATTATTGTCTCCGTTGGTTATTTGGCCGGATGAGGCCGGCCGTGTATTGTGGTAGTTGAAATTCAGTGCACGCCGTCTGCAACCGCCTCATTCTCATTGGAATAGCCGGATATAAAAGGCTTGCGCATGCCCGTGCCGGCGTCGAAAACGTGGCGTGAAATGCGACCTATGTTGCCCCCATAGACGTGAATGCTGATGGACACGCGGTCGTCATATACATTCGATACCCGGTGAATGTCACCAGTGTCCGGCGACAGGCTTTCCACAGTGCCCGGCGCCAGAATATCGACCCCCAACGGCAGCATTTGCCCTCCGTCGGCGTTCAGCGCAAAATTCTCGGCGCGCTCTGAACCGCGAAGCATGCCGATCAATGCCCATACCGTGTGATTGTGGACCGGTGTCTTCTGCCCGGGGCCCCAAACAAAGCTGACCACCGAGAATCGATCTTGAGGATCGGCGTGCAGCAGGTACTGCTGGTAATACTGCGGATGCGGCTGGGCATACGCTTCGGGCAGCCAGTCGTCCTTGCTTACCAGTTCCTGCAACAACGCTTTTCCGTCGGCCAATACCTTGGCCTGATCCAACCCAGCGGTATCGATCAGTTTGGTGAACTCGCGCACGAAGCGGTCAAAACTTTCCGGAGGATTCTTCATGTTGTCTCCCTTTCCAGGCAATGGTTTGAGTTAGCCGGTTATTCTGCAAAGCACTGTTGCGGTGCAGAATAACCGGCACCGCATAGTAGGCTCTTATGCCTCCGCCAACTGCGGCTCTTCGACGAACTTACGATATCCATCGCGCGTCTGCGGCAGCTTCATATCGAGCAGTCTGGCGGCCACCTGCGTGCGCAGTATTTGCGCGGTTCCACCGGCGATGGTGAACATCCGGGCGTCGCGCACATGCCGCTCCATTGGGTTGTGCCGCCCATACCCCGACGAACCGTAAAACTGAAGCGCGTCATTGGTGACCTTGTTCGCGGTTTCAGCGGCGAAAATCTTCGCCCGCGCCGCTTTGTCGATATCAGGAAAATCTGTACCGCTGGCAGCGGCGGCACGCAACAGCAGCCGGGCCGCTTCCAATTGCGTCGACATGTCCGCAAGCATCCACTGCAGCCCCTGGAATTCCGCGATGGGCCGGCCGAATTGATGCCTGGTCTTGAGATAGGCCAGCCCTTCTTCGAATGCACCTTGTGCAATGCCCAGTGCCACCGTGCCCGCGCCGACGCGTTGCGCGTTGTAGGCGCTCATTAGAGCGGCGAATCCACGCCGCAGCCCGCCCGGCAGGGACACCATCATCGATTTGTGGATCTTCAGGTCACGGAATTCCAGGTGTGTCTCCGGAATGCCCCGAACGCCCATCGCATACAAGCGGCGCCCCACAACCAGCCCGTCCGGACCGTTCTCGTCGCGCACGCAGATGAACGCACCAATGCCTTGCTCGACGCCATCTTCGAACACACGGGCAAAGATCAGATGCAGCTTCGACACTCCGCCTCCGGTGATCCAATACTTTTCCCCGTTGAGGATATAGTGATCTCCGTGCTTGTCAGCGCGCGTCGTCATCTCGCTGGCGGCGCTGCCGGCATCGGGTTCGGAAATGCATATTGCAGGCTTGTCTCCCGCCAGCACGACTTCCGCCGCTAATTTCAGCTGTTCCGGTGTGCCGTATTTTGCGATGGCGCCGATCGCCCCCATGTTGGCCTCTACCGTGATTCGTCCCATGGTCGCGCAGGCCTTGGACATTTCCTCGATGACGATCACGGTATCCAGGTAGGACAGACCGCGACCGCCCAGGCTTTTAGGCAAGGTCATACCCATGAAGCCAGCGTCGCGCAGCTTTGCAACGTTGTCCCAGGGATATTGTTCAGTCCGGTCGGTTTCGGCGGCAGTGGGCGCGAACACAGCTTGTGCCAGTTCGCGTGCTTGGGCCTGCAAGGCAAGCTGTTCGGGGGTAAGGTCGTACATGGGGTTCTCCTGAGTTGTTTAACAGCTTCCCAGCCAATCGGACAAAACATCGGCTTCGTGCTCATTAAGCCGTGGCGGCGGGCGCTTATAGTGTGGCGGTGTCACAGACATTCTGAGCGGGTTCGCGAGCAGGCCGACTTCTCCGCTCGCCGCCCACTCGCAAGGCAAGAGCAGTTCAGCGCCGCGCGCTTGTACGTGTGGATCCGCAAAGACTTCTTCCAGATTGTTCACCGGCCCGCACGGAACGCCGGCGGCATCCAGTTCCCGCAGCCAATACGCCCGGGGCTGCGCCTGGAGAGCGTTATCGACCAGCTCGCACAGGGCCGCACGATTGCGCACCCGCGACGGATTGGTCGCATAACGCTCGTCCGACGCCAAGTGGCCCACATTCGCTACCTGACAGAAGCGCCGGAACTGGGCATCATTGCCCACGGCAAGAATCATGGGCGCGTCAGCAGTGGAAAACACCTGATACGGCACGATGTTCGGATGGCCGTTGCCCAAGCGCTCCGGCACCTGCCTGTCGGTCAGAAAGTTGGTGCCCGCATTGACCAGCCAGGCGATCTGCGTATCCAGGAGGGAAATATCGATGTGCTGGCCTTGGCCGGTTCGATCACGATGCCTTAGTGCAGACAGGATTCCAACCGCGGCATACATCCCCGTCATGACGTCGGCAATCCCAACGCCGACCTTCATGGGCCCGTTCTTGGGCTCGCCGGTAAGGCTCATGATGCCGCCCATGCCTTGAATCAGGAAGTCGTACCCCGGTCGGCTTGCATAGGGACCCGTCTGGCCGAAGCCCGTAACCGAACAGTAGACCAGGCGCGGATAGCGGCTCTTGAGCTGCTCGTAAGCCAGGCCGTACTTAGCAAGGCCGCCGACCTTATAGTTTTCAATAAGCACATCGGCCTCGGCGATCAGCCGGTGCACCAGATCCTGACCCGATTCCGACGTGATGTCGATGGCAATAGAACGCTTGTTGCGATTCGCGGAGAGATAGTAGGCGCTCTCTTCTGTTTCCTGGCCGCCCGACCCCAGCACATAGGGCGGACCCCATTTGCGCGTATCGTCTCCTTCGCCCGGCTTCTCGACCTTGACGACATCCGCCCCCAGGTCGCCCAGCAATTGAGCAGCACTCGGTCCCGCCAGTATCCGGGACAAGTCGAGCACTTTGATGCCGTCCAGCGCTGTCGATTGATTCATGCCCATACCGCAAGCGAACCGAATGCCTGTCTGGCGCAGCTTGCCGCGAGGCACGGGCATAAACGGAGGTTGGGACGATGTCTGGGAAGCTGCATTGCTTTACCTGCACTTTTAATTCAACTCAATGAAGTGTACGGTTCAACGTTTTCATACTCAATTGAATTTCAATTCAAGTCTGTTATGCTTGATCAATGCGGTGAAACACGGGGCCGCGACATGCCGTTTCCGACCCAGCAGGGGTCCCCATGGACGCCGACCCTGTGCGGGTTCATTAACCCATCAGATAATTGAAAGTAGATCAATGAGTCGACGACGCGGCACCACGACACCCACGTTGCGGCAGCTGGAGCTCTTCCTAGAGCTGGCTTCCTCCAATGGCATCGCGGGTGCAGGCGCGAAACTAGGCATGTCCCCCTCGGCGACCAGTCACGCGCTCAGGGCACTGGAAACCGCGCTCGGTACAGAGTTGCTGGACCGGCACGCATCCGGAATCGTGCTGAGCTACACCGGGGAGCATATTCTTCCGCATGTCCGGGATGTATTCGCGGCGCTGCAACTGGTCCAAGCGACAGCGCGCGCGGGCGCGGAACTAAAGACCGGGCTGTTTCACTTAGGCTCGTTCGGAGCAAGCGCCACGACCCGGGTGCTTCCCCCTTTGCTGGACCGCTTCAAGGCCCGTTACCCAGGCGTTGACGTGGTGGTAACCGAACGCCCGGATGAACTTACATCGCAGGATCTGATCGAGCGCCGCCTGGAAGTCGCCGCAGTCACGCTACCCAAGCCCAGCTTCGATTCGCTGACCCTTGCTATTGACGAGCTGGTCGCCGTTCTGCCCGCCGACCATGCTCTGGCGAAGCTCGAGACGATCCCTCTTAAGGAGATGATGGCGGACCCGTTTATTCTGACGCGCGCAGGCTCACAGGCACTGGTGACCAAGCTCTTTTCCAAGAGCGGCCTGCGCCCGCGGATTGCCTATGAAGTGCTGCAACTGATGTCGATACTGGAATTGGTGGCGAGCGGGAAAGGCGTGTCCATCCTGGCGAAGCTGGCGCTCCCCGACCGATACGACGGCACGGTCTTTCGCCCCATTACCCCCAGCAGTTCACGGCACATCGGCCTGGTCTGCCTGGACGAAAGCCGGCTATCGCCGGCTGCCAGCGCGTTCTGGCAAGAGGCTCGTCGGTATAAAGCCAGTCTGAAATCCACGGCCCGCCCATAAAGAGATCTTTACGGCCAATGAACGTGTGCTCTACCGTACAAGACCGTCCCACGGGCAGAAAGGCCGTCAATGCTTATCCGAAAATGATTATTTACCGGCTACCGCCGCGGTAACGATAATCTCCACCAACACATCGGGCGCCGCCATTTCGCATTGCGCGGTGGCCCGTGTAGATGCCGCGTCTGGGGCCGTCCATGCATCCCAGATTTCGTTCATCCCTGAAAAGTCGTTCTTGATGTCTTTAAGCCAGATCTGTGCAGTCAGCAGCCGGCTCTTGTCCGTACCCGCCTCAGCCAGGAATTTCTCGATCTTCGCCAATGTCTGCCGGGTCTGTCCACGAATGTCCTGGCTACGGTCGTCGGCGGTCTGCCCGCCCACATATACGATCCCGTTATAGACCACGGCGCGGCTACGGCGCTTATCGGTGGCGATACGGACGATATCGGTCATGTCACACTTTCCTTTCTTCAGTTGAATACAAATAGAGACGGATTCAGGCCGCTAGCTCGCCCAGCGTCACTGGCTTGATCGGGGGCCGGATGTTGTAGTGGCCGACCTGTGCAGGGGAGACATCGCGCTCCTGGGCAATAAGCTCTGTGACGGTCAAACCACAAAGCCGGCCTTGGCAAGGCCCCATGCCGCAACGGCCAAATGCCTTGGTCTGATTCGGCCCTTCACAGCCGACCTGCGTGTACTGCCTGATCTGTCCCGCAGTGATCTCTTCACAGCGGCAAACCACCACTGAGTCCTGTTGCGGAATCCGATGCTCGAGCGGCGGCCTATACAGGGCGTCGAGAAACGGCCTGATATGCAGTTGCTTGCGCAAGTCCGCCGTCAAGGCTCGCTCTCGGGCGGCGCGATCACCGGCGCCTAAGCGCTCCAACGTCGACGCAATCGCAAGGGCGGCCAGTCTGCCCTGCACAGCGGACGCCTTGGCGCCGACGATCCCACGGCTGTCACCGGCGATATAAATGCCGGAATCGCCTATCTGGCCGTATTCATCCGTCTGCGGTATCCAGCACAGTTGCGTATCGCTCCATGCATGTTTGGCTCTAAGCGCCAGACTGAACTGTGTGTTGGGCACGACGCCTTGATGCAACAACACCAATGCGGATTCGATGCGGTGCTCGCGCCCTTTATAGAGGAAGGAAACCGCCTCCGCCCGGTCTGTGCCCTGAATCGACAATGCTTGCGCGCCGGCATAAACAGCGACCTGATGCTGGCGCAGATGCGCAAGCATGCGCATCCCTTTGCGCAAGTCGCGCCAACCCCGCAGCGCGCCCGGAAAATGGCGAATGGCCCTGACGTAATCCGAACGCCGCGTGGTGTGAATCACCGCCTTCAGCCTCACCCCTGCTTGCAGATACTGATAGGCAAGTAGATAAAGCAGCGGCCCACAGCCGGCAAGCACGACCGGTTCTGTCGGTAGCGCACCGGCACTCTTATACAGAATCTGCGCCGCGCCCGCGCCCATGACGCCAGGCAGCGTCCAGCCGGGCACGGGGAAAGGCCGTTCCATTGCGCCACTGGCAAGAATGATATGGCGCGCTTGCAGAACGGTGTTGCCTCCTTGAAGCAGATAGTTGACCTTCATGTCGCGGCCGACATTCCATACCGCCGCGCCGGCAATGTGCCGGGCGCCGCTTTCAGCAAAAGCCTTGGTCAGTGAGGCGCCGGCTGCGTAGTCTTCACCCAGTACCGAGCGTCTTTTAGCGCCCGCGGCATCCACGCCGCGATAGATTTGGCCGCCCAGGGCTGCTTGTTCATCGAGCAGCGCAACGCTCAAGCCCCACTTGCGGGCCTCGACGGCGGCGGACATCCCAGCGGGTCCCGCGCCAACGACGGCGAGGTCGACGATGTCATTCTCCATGCTGTTCTTCCTCGGTAAATGGCGGCAGTTCCGAAGCGCCTTGCTGACGCCGGATGACCATCCCATCGCAAACGCTGGTCAGGCAGGCTTGGCGGCTGGGCCTGCCGTCTATTTCTACAAGGCACTCGAAGCAAACGCCCATCATGCAGTAAGCCGCGCGCGGCGCTGATTTCACCGGCGTGGTCCGGAAATACCCCGCTCCCTTCAGCAGCAGGGCGGCGGCCACCGTGATACCGGCTGGCACGGTAATCAATTCATCCTCGAACCGCAGCGTGACGGTGCTCGAAGAGGCAGCAGGCTCCGCGGTAAAAAGCGGGCTGCATGCCGAAAGGTCATTAATGTGCATTCCTAAAGCTCCTGGTGGGATCACGATACCGATCCCCTGCGAACTCGCCCATGTCCTCGGGCTGGGAGGAGATACCGGCCATCCATGGGCCGACCACATAAGCGTGCGTGCCTGCAAGCGATACCCCGCTATGGCTGGTGGCGACAAAGGCGCCCGGGCAAGATGCCGATTCCTGATAAACAGGGGAGCCATCGGGCGTCATCACCCGCAGGGCGCCCCAGGCGCGTACAAGACGGACGTTGGCAAGAATGGGGAAGGTGGCCACGGCGCGCTTGGCTATCCATTCGATCGCGGAAACCGTCGTGCCATCATCCAGGCCGACGTCTTCAATGGAAAAACCCAACTGAACGCTTCCCTCGGCGGTCTGCCTGGCTTTATTGGTGGGATAGGGCAAGAACGGCTTCAATCTTTCAGTGATCAGCACTTGGCCCCGGTTTGGCTCCACCGGCGCATATAACCCGACTTGCGCAGCCAGTGCTTTGTTTCCCAAGCCAGCGGCCAATACCACGCGCGGGGCGCGCCAGGTTCGCCCATCTGCGCTCTTGACCTGGAAGCCCCCACTTTCCTGCAGATGGTTCACGTGTATGACGTCCACGCTCGAGAACACCTGCACCCCCAGCATCTTGAGAGCCGCATGCAGCGCGTACAAGAGCTTCAGCGGGTTGACATGGCCGTCCAGCGGGCAAAAACTGCCTCCGGCAACGGTCGGGCCGATAGCGGGAAGCCGCGCCTTGAGCGCCGCGTGATCCAGCATTTCGTAGGGAATGCCTCGCCCGACGTCCTTGAGCTTTCCCAGCATCGCTTCACGCTCGACCATTTCGGCCTCGCTAAAGCCTATCCAGAACCCGCCATTCTGGCGAAGATCCACGTCGATACCCGTCAGCTCAAAAAGCTCCTTCGCCAGTGCAGGCCAATAATCAACCGCCTCGCGACACCATTTCGCATAACGGGGAAATCCATCGCCCTTGCTTTGCATCCAGACCAGGCCGAAGTTTCCTCTTGATGCGCGATGCGCGATGTCGCCTTGATCAAGCAAGATGACGGGCGCGCCGGAACGAGCCGCCCCAAAGGCTATGGCAGCGCCCACCACTCCGCCACCCACAACAATGACCTCTTCCTTGCTTTTCATGCTCTTTCGGGTCAACGAGAGCCGCGAATGCCAAGCCATCTCGGCACGCGACCTGTCGCCCGCTCCATTGAACTGAATCTGACTCTGCGAAAATGACCGGGAAGGCGGCTTAATCCAACGAGATGTGGTTGTCCTTGATCACCTTGCCCCATTTATCGTTATCGGCACGGATCATTTCAGCAAACTGCTCTACAGAGCCCGGAGCCACGGTGGCGCCCAGGCCCGCATGTTGTTTCGCAATCTGGGGATCGGCCAGCACCGCATTGATCTCGGTATTGAGTTTCTGGACTATTGCCTTGGGCAGACCCGCCGGTCCGACGACGCCACCCCAGGTTTCCATCTCGACGACGGGATATCCCGCTTCGGCAATCGTGGGCACATCGGGCAACAGCGGCGAACGCTTCGGTCCTGTAATGGCCAGTGCGCGGATGCGGCCCGCGCTTACCTGGGGCTGCATCGACGTGAAGTTGCTGATCATCATTTGAATTTGCCCGCCCGCAAGATCGGCTTCAGCGGCTGGCGCGCTCTTGTAGGGTACGTGTTCTATCTGGATGCCGGCGCTGGCGCGAAACAGTTCGGTCACCACATGCAGCGAGGTACCGTTCCCCGTCGACCCATAGAAGATCGCTTTAGGATTTTCCTTCGCATAGGCGACCAATTCCTGTACGGACTTGACCGGCAGGCTCGGTGTTACCCCAAGCAGATTCGGTTGCGTCCACTGCTTGGCTATAGGCGTGAAATCCGTCGACGTCTTATAGGGCAAGGTTTTGGCCGCCAGCGCCGCGACCACAAATGTCGCAAGATTTGCGCCGCCGATGGTGTAGCCGTCCGGCTTCGCTTTCGCGACTTCATTCAGGCCGATAGCGCCCGAAGCGCCCGGTTTGTTCTCGACGAGAACGGGCTGCCCCAGGCGATCCGTCAATGCGTTGGCAAGAATCCGCGCTGTGGTGTCCGCGGCCCCGCCCGGCGCGGCGTTGACGATAAAGCGAATCGGCTTTTCCGGATACTCTGCGTGTACAGCCTGCGCCGCGGTAAGCGATGCAAAGGCAAGACAGGCGGCAAGCCCATGCGCGCTGAGTCTGAATGATTTCATAACGGTCTCCTTCTTCGAGTTGTAGGAATAGGAGAATGTTATGCGCCGCATGGCCATCAATCCATGCTCAAAATTTTGGCCATCTATTCGCCCATGCTATGGGTTGTGGCTTCTTCAGTCGCAGCGGCTACATACCGCAAAAGATCGCGCGCCGGCTGGCTCAAGCGTGTATCGCTCATCGCAGTCGCATACACGGTATAGCCCAACGACGGCCGTAGCGGCAGCGTCACCCCGCCGCGACGTTGATGCAGGACGCCCGTAAGCGGGTCCACGATCGAGACGCCCAGGCCTCGCAAAACCAGGTCGCTGACCGAATGGAAAAGCGAGGCTTCAATCATGATGTCCAGTTGCAGGTCGGTCGTTGCCAGCCAAGTCTCCAGGCGTTTCTGAAATGTGCCTGTAAAGCCAACAAAGGGTTTGCTGACCAAGTCCTTCAGCTCTATCGCGCCCGCCTGCGGAGACAGCCATGCGGGCGTCCCAATGCATACGCAGTCGCCTTCAAACTTCGCCACGGTTTCAAGGCCGCCCATGGACAGCGTATCGGCGGTGAAACCTATGTCCGCCTGGCGATTTCTGACATTTCTCGCGACCTCGATGTAGGACGCGACAGTCAGGCTGATAATTATGTCGGGATATTTATCCCTAAGAAAAGCTACGGCATCGGGCATGATCGAATGCCCTATGGACGGTATCGTGCAAATAGCCAGCCGCCCCATCCTTTGCTTGCGCAATTGGTCCGAGAAGCGCCGGATTTCCTCCAGGCCGAGAAATGATTCCTGCACTTTTGCCAACAGAGCATGAGCTTCGTCCGTCGGCTTTATGGTTCTTCCATGCTTTACAAAAAGCGGAAAACCCACGGCCTTTTGCAGATCTGCCAGCAGACGGCTCATCGATGGCTGCGACATACCCAGCGCATCGGCACCCGCGCTGATGCCGCCGCTCATAACCGCTGCGCGGAAGGCCTCAATCATTCTGTGGGTGATTTTGTTTTCCATATATTCCTATATTCCGGTATAAAGGCCGCGCAATTGGCGCAAACCGCTCCCTAACCGGCTATCCATGTGCAGCAAAGCGTGCGAAATGCTATTTTTTCCGCTCTTCAAATCGCCTATCAAGCCAAGCAATAAAGCTGCTCGCAGTGCTGGACTCATTCGACACTGCCATCACGACGTCTAAAGAGGCCCTGGCGGCAGGGTTGTCGCGTAGCGGGATACCGCACAAGGTCGTGGAGCGGATGGCGGACCGCGGCACCAGCGCTAGCCCGCTTCCGGCCTCAACTAGCGTCAGGATCATTGGCATGCGGCTTTGCTGCACAACATTCGGCACGATGCCATAGTGCGCATAGGTATGGCGCACCCTGCCGTACAAGTAGGGAGCGTCAGAAGGGTCATAGTCGATCAGTGGCACAGACGACAAATCGCTGGCGCCGACGCTTTCTTCGCACGCATATAGGTGGTCGCGCCGAACCGCTAAGCAAATGTCCTCTTCGACCGTGCCTACTTTCACAATGTCAGCCTGGGGCGGCCCCGGGCGCATCACGCCGATGTCGATCATGCCGCGGCGCAATCTGGTGGCCGTCTCCAGAGAACTGACCTCCAGTAGTTCCAGTGATACGTCAGGATGCTGAGTTCTATAGTCATGCAAAAGACCCACTACCGGAGAAGTGCATGCCGCCGGCGTCAAGCCGATCGTCAATACGCCCGCCTCTCCGTCTGCTGTGCGCCGTGTCTCCTTGATCATCAAATCCATGCCCTGCAGGACTCGATTGAGATGAGCTTGAAAAACACGGCCGGCGGGGGTGAGTGCAACGCTACGGGTAGTCCGTGCGAAGAGCTGTGCACCGACAGCCTCCTCGAGCCTCCTGATCTGTAAGCTCAGGGGCGGCTGGCTGATGAACAGCCTGGATGCGGCCCGCCCAAAATGCCGCTCTTCGGCTACTGCTCGAAAGGCGGCCAATAGGCGCGTGTCGAGTTCAATTAATTTACTATCCAGCATAATCGATTATCAATTAAGTATTAGTCAGATAATAATCCAGTCCCTAGAATGGAAGCCCTATTCATTCGACCCGCTTTTTTGACTGATCTACATGCCTTACGTCCCGATTGCAGCTGAACCGGCTACTTCAGCCAGCCAGCCACGCCCATCGCTCCAGCAACAGATAGAGCACATACGACGTCGGGACTCCTCCTTGCAGGCTTGGGCGCATCTGTTATCCGCCAGCGACACGCCGCAGTGCGCGGACCAACCACCACGTTTGCTCGAGGGCCTTCCCTTCGGAGTTAAAGATGTCCTGGATGTGCGCGGAATGCCGACCCGCTGCGGCTCCGAGCATCTCGATGACTTGCCGGCTGCCCGGGATGCGGCATGCGTGGCGACGCTTCGAAGCGCCGGGGCAATTCCAATCGGCAAGACACAAACAGCTGAATTCGCATACCGGCAGCCTCCCCTTACCAACAACCCCGCCGCGCCCGGCCATACCCCAGGAGGTTCATCCAGTGGATCTGCAGCTGCTGTAGCGGCGCAGATGGTGCCATTCGCATTGAGCACTCAGACGGGTGGATCAATTATCCGGCCGGCGGCGTACTGTGGCACCTTCGGCTTCAAGCCATCCTTCGGGCTGGTCTCGCGTAGCGGTCTGGCTCCAGGGTGTGAATCGCTCGACACCATTGGCTGGCATGCCAAGGATCTGGATATGGCGGACCGTGTCGCTCAAGTACTCTTAGGGCAGCACGATGCGGCTGGTCAACTCGTCGCCCCCGCTCGATCGTTTAAAGTGCTGCAGATCCATGCGCCCGGAGAAGAAGCGCCACAGGACGAAGTAAGCAGCAATCTTCGGCAGGCCTGTAAGGCTTTGCAGTCGCATGGGTGGACGATATTGGATCAGACGGAGGCACACAGCGCCATGCTACGCAGCTTCCTAGAGGCTCATAAGGTCATCATGACCTATGAGCTCTGCAGGAGTTTGCGGCCCGTTGTAATTCACCACCCCGCTGTCAGCAGGCCGGTGGCCGAGCTTCTGCATGCAGGCCAGTCAATCTGCCGCTCTGAATACACCAAGGCCTTGGTCTTGCAAGCGCGGCAACGCCTGTCATGGGATGCATTCACGAGCGGTGCGGACATCATCCTGGCGCCTAGCGCGCCGAGCCCTCCGGCTGAGGGGCTGCGCCAAAGCGGCTCGTCAGCATACTGCCGTGCATGGACATTCCTGGGATGGCCATGCTTGCATCTTCCCCTTGGCGTATCCCGGACCGGACTACCGCTGGGGTTTCAAATCATCACGCCCTGGCAAACCGATTCTGAGGCGTTCCGCGCCGCTAAATTGATTTGGCAGGCCTGTTCGCACGAGCATTCATCCTGAATTCGATAACACCGTATGAGGAGCTACTTACCTTGAAAACCCGTATCAAAACTCTTGCCTGCGCCGCGATCATCGCCTCTCAAACTATTGCCGTAAGCGCGTGGGCTGACGCCTATCCTTCCCGGCCTATTACGGTCACGACGCCCACGGCTGCGGGTGGCGGCACTGACATCGTGGCACGCGTGGTGGCGGAGAAAATCGCACCGATTTTGGGTCAGCCCATCGTCATCAATAATAAGCCGGGCGCAGGCGGCGTGATTGGCAACCAGATAATGAAACGCGAGCCCAATGACGGGTATAGCCTGTTCCTGACGGCGAATAGCAATCAGCTCATTGCGCCCTGGGTATACAAGAATGTCAATTTCGACCCAATCAATGATTATGAACCCGTTGCTATGGTGGGGTTTGTCCCCCATGTGCTGGTCGTGCACCCATCGTT
Organism: Pseudomonadota bacterium; assembly: GCA_023389535.1. Classification (GTDB taxonomy): domain Bacteria; phylum Pseudomonadota; class Gammaproteobacteria; order Burkholderiales; family Burkholderiaceae_B; genus UBA6240. The sequence continues at coordinate 413 of JAEWEH010000109.1, read as the reverse complement.
CCCGGCAACAACGTTTGCCGAATTCATTGAAGAGATCAAAAGGCATCCCGGCAAATACAACTATAGTTCGGGGGGGAATGGCACGATCAACCACCTGATGGCCGAAATGGTGGCACAGCGGGCGGGGACAAAGATGGAGCACATTCCCTATAAAGCCATTTCAGCCGCGCTCACCGATGTCATGTCCGGTGAAGTGCCCATGATCTTCACGACGGTGAACTCTGCCATTGAATATATCAAGAGCGGCAAATTGCGGCCGCTTGTTACGGGTAGTTCAGAGCGACTGGAGGCGCTTCCCGATGTACCGATGATTAAGGAAACCTACCCTGACTTCTTCGATACGGATATGTGGGTCGCCGTGTATGCACCCAAAGGCACGCCGCGTGATCGCATCGATGTGGTGTATCAGGCCG
>JAEWEH010000067.1 GCA_023389535.1 Pseudomonadota bacterium | reverse complement strand
TCTGCCCACTCATTGTTAAACGGAACTGTTTCGCGCTTCGGTCGAACAGTTGCTCGCCCAGTTGCGACTCCAGCTGGGCAATGCGCCGGGATAATGCCGATGGCGTCCGTCCCAGCCGGTTGGCGGCGTCCGACAAGCTGCCGCTGTCCACGACAACGACAAAAGTGCGAAGCGCATCGAGGTCAAATTTCATCTTTGCGTTTCATGCATTCTTGAGTGCAAACTTTGCGATTTACTAAAACATTATAGGGGCAAGATAATGAATCGGCGTATAGGGCGCAAGGGATTCATGACGTAGCCATAGGCTGTCCACGAGGCGGCAAGGCTGCTGAACCGCATGCAGACGGAGTACGTGGAATGGACAGCAAGGAAGGTATATCGGCGCTGAGATTGGGTATTGATGTGGGCGGCACGTTTACCGATATCGTCTTGACGGACGAAACGTCGGGAACTGTTTTTTTTCATAAAGTGCCTTCTGTGCCCAGCGATCCGGCGCAAGCGATTCTGGCAGGCATTACTGAACTGATGGAACGCATTGGGCGCCAGGTAAGCGCCCTGCGCTTTTTCGGGCATGGCACGACGGTGGCCACCAACATGGTGATCGAACGCAAGGGCTCGCGTACCGGCTTGATCACGACACGCGGATTCCGCGATATTCTGGAAATCGGCCGCCAGATGCGTCGTCATTTGTATGATTACCGGACGCAGCGGCCCGCGCCCCTGGTGCCGCGCGAATGGCGCCTGGAAGTGGGGGAACGTCTGGATGCGCACGGCGAAGTGTTGCTGGATCTGGACCGGGCAGGGGTCGAAGCCGCCGCCCGGACATTGAAAGAGGCCGGTGTCGAAGCCGTGGCCCTGTGCTTCCTGCATGCCTGGCGCAACGAATCGCATGAACGGGAAGCGTTGGACATTGTGCGTCGTGTGATGCCGGATGTCTATGTGTCGACATCTGCCGAAGTATCACCTGAATTCCGTGAATTCGACCGATTCTCGACAACTGTGCTCAATACCTACGTAGGCGTAAGGGTGTCGCGCTACCTGCGCCGGCTCTGCGACCGGCTGCAGCAGGCGGGCGTGCCGATACTGCCCTACATTATTCATTCGAATGGCGGCCTGATGTCGGTCGAAACAGCATCGTCCCTGCCGGCGCGCACTTGCCTGTCGGGCCCGGCCGCGGGCGTGAAAGGCGCGGCGGTGCTGGCCGGCGAGGCGGATTTTTCCGATGTCATCACCTTCGACGTCGGGGGCACTTCAACCGATATCTCCTTAGTGTTGCATGGTGAGACGGTCGTGGCCAGCGGCCGCGAAGTGGCCGGCTATCCGGTGCGCGTGCCCAGCGCGGATATCCATGTCGTCGGCGCGGGCGGCGGTTCCATTGCGTGGATAGACGAAGGGGGGGCGCTCAAGGTGGGACCGCATAGTGCGGGGGCGGACCCCGGTCCGGTCGCTTATGGCCGGGGCGGCATCGAGCCGACCTTGACCGACGCCAATATCGTGTTGGGGCGACTGGACCGGCACGCGCTGCTGGGAGGCCGCATGCCGGTGGATGCCGAGGCGGCGCGCGCGGCGATCCGCGAGCGTATTGCGGAACCGCTTGGGCTGACGGTGGAAGAGGCGGCGCTGGGCATTACACGGGTGGCGGCCGCCAATATGGGGCGGGCTATTCGCTCGGTGACCACAGAGCGGGGCTATGCACCGGAGCGCTTCGCCTTGTTTGCCTATGGCGGAGCCGGGCCGTTGCATGCGGCGGACGTCGCCGCCGAGTGCGGCATTCCCACCATTGTCGTGCCGCAAGAACCCGGCACCTTGTGCGCGCGCGGCATTTTGCTGGCCGATGTGTCGCTGGACTTCGTCAGGACGCGTATCCAGATCCTCCAGCCAGAGAGCTGGCCCGCGATTGCCGCGTTGCTGGCCGAACTGCGCGAGGAGGCCGACAAATGGCTGGCCGGCGAAGGCGTGGCGCCAGCCGACCGGCATTTCCCCGTGGTGCTGGACATGCGTTACAGCGGCCAGAATCATGAAGTCAATGTGCGTTTGCCGGGCATCGATATCCAATTGGATGAAGTGCTGAAGCGTTTCGAGCAGGCGCACCAGCAGGCTTGCGGCTACACCATCGACGGGCGTGCGGTGGAAATGGTGGGTTGCCGGATCACCGGCGTCGGGCGGGTGGAGCGGCGCCGGCCCCAGCCGCCGGTGCAGCAAGGCGAGCTGGCGGATGCGCAGGTCGGCTCACGGTCTTTCTACTTGAGCGGCAAGCAGTCCTGGGTCGATGCGCCCGTCTACAAGCGCGCCTTGCTGCCGGTGGGCGTGACAGTGCGCGGAACGGCCATCATCGAGGAAATGAGTTCGACCATCATTGTGCCGCATGATGCGCAAGCCAGGGTCGATAGGCAGGGTAACGTCATCATGCAGTTGCAGGGAGCAGGATATGAATAAACAGTCAACACAGACAGGCCAGGAGGCGCTGGAAGATCCCGTGGCCATGGAGGTCTTCGCCAACCGCCTGACCTCCATTTCGGAAGAAATGGGCAATGTGCTGGTCCGGTCGTCTTTTTCGACCAATATCAAGGAGCGGCGCGATTGCTCCGTGGGGCTGCTGGACGCCACGGGCCGATGCGTGACACAGGCGGCGCATATGCCCATGCATCTTGGTTCTCTTCTGGGCAGCGTCCAGTCGGTCTTGTCCCGCTACCCCGTTGAACGCATGGCCGAAGGCGACGCCTTCATCTGCAACGATGTTTTCCTGGCGGAAGGCACGCATCTGCCTGACATCACGATCGTTACCCCCGTCTTTTTCGAGGGGCGCGTGCGCTTCTTCGCCGCCTGCGTCGCCCATCATTCGGATGTGGGCGGGCCGCATCCGGGGTCGATGTCGCAAAGCGCCCGTTCCATCTTCGAAGAGGGCATACGGATTCCGGTCATGCGCATCATGCGCGCCGGCGAACTCGATCAGGATCTGCTGCGGATGATTGCGCACAACACGCGCGAACCGGAGGAGCGGGGCCTGGATCTGCGTGTGCAGATTGCCGTCAACGAGCGTGGCGGCGCCTTGCTGCGCCGGCTGATGGAGCAGGAAGGGGTGTCGGTGGTCGAACGCAGCGTGAACGACCTGCTGGCGTATACGGCCCGGCGTCTCGAAGCCCGTATTACATCGCTGCCCGATGGAGTCTACGAAGGCGAACGCTGGATGGACGGCGATGGTCTGCCCGATAGCGAGCAGTTGCGCATCCGGGCGCGTGTGACGGTGCAAGGGTCGCGTCTGAGCATCGATTTCGAAGGGACCGGCCGCCAGGCGCGCGGCGGCCTCAACATGCCGCGCTGCGCCCTGCAGGCCACGTGCATCTATGCCGTCAAGGCCATGCTGGATCCGGGCATACCCGCCAATAACGGCCTGTTCGACGGCATGGAGATCACTGCGCCGGAAGGCTCCATCGTCAATCCGCGCTTTCCGGCGGCCACCTGCGCGCGGGCCATCACGGCCAACCGGGTCGCGGCCGCGGTCATCGATGCCTTGAACCAGGCGGTCGAACCCGCCAGCCGGCTGGCCGCGAGCAATGATTCGGTGCCGGCCATGGTGTTTTCGGGGCAGCGTGCGGACGGTGGACTGTATGTCTACTTCGAAACGCTCGGGGGGGGCGTGGGCGCGATGCAAGGCCTGGATGGCCAGAGCGCCGCGCACGTGCATGTCTCGAATACCTCCAATTTGCCCGCCGAAGCGCTGGAAGTGGAATACCCCTTGTTGATTGACGAATATGGGCTGGTGGCCGATAGCGGCGGTGCGGGCCAGTGGCGTGGTGGGCTGGGCATTGCACGCCAGATCCGTACCCGCGATGACAACGTATTGTTTACCGCTCGCTCCGATGGCGTCAACACGCCCGCGCCGGGATTGGATGGCGGCCTGCCGGGTGGCTGCGCCCGCTTGTTTCATATACCACCCCAGGATCAGCCGCAAGCGATGGGCGGCAGCGTGACCGGAATGACCTTGAAGGCGGGTACCGCCATACGCATGGAGACGCCTGGCGGAGGCGGGTATGGAGACCCGGCGCGGCGCGACCCGGCGGCGCTGGTGCGCGATATGCGCAATGGCGAGGTGAGCGCCGAAGCGGCCCGGCGTGATTATGGTTTTTGCGAAAAAAAGGATATTGCCGCTGTGACTTAGCAATATAACCCGACCGGCCCGCGCGTCGCGCCGCGGCGGGGCGGGCCGGCTCTGCTTAGTGCTTGCCAAGGAGGGGTTGCTCATGAATGACAATGTGCGGACGAGACAACACACAGCCATGCCGGTAGATCGTCTGCGGCGCCGGCTGTTGGGGGCGGGCGCCGCGGGAGCCGTGCTCTGTATGGCCCTGCCGGCGCATGCGCGCGCCGGCTATCCGGCGCGGCCCATCCGCTTGGTGGTTCCATTCGCGCCGGGCGGAGGAACCGATGCCTCGACCCGGGTACTGGGCTTGACGCTGGGCGATGTACTGGGCCAGCCCGTCGTCATCGAAAACAAGGGCGGCGGCGGTGGAACGATAGGGATGGAGCAGGTGGCGCGCGCCGAGCCCGACGGCTACACCCTGGTGATGGCCACCAATGGGCCCATGATCACGGGCAAGCTGCTGTATCCCAACCTGGCATTCGATCCGCTGACGGACTTGAAGCCAGTCGTTCCCTGGTTCTCCAATGACAACCTGCTGTGCGTCAAAGCCAGCAGCCCCTACCAGTCGTTCGAGGAGTGGGTGACCGAGGCCAAGCGCAGGCCGGGCGATCTGACCTATGGGACGGCAGGCGTAGGCTCCACGCTGCACATTACGGCCGAATTGCTGCAGCGCCGGGTCGGCATGAAAATGCAGCATGTTCCCTACCGGGGCGGCTCGGCGGCGATGATCGATCTATTGGCCGGCAGCGTGGACGCCACGGTGGATTCCACCCCGTCCGTCATACCCCAGGTGCGTGCCGGCAATGTGCGGGTGCTGGTGAACCTCAATGGAAGGCGCAGCGTTTTCTTGCCTGATGTTCCCACGGTTCAGGAGTCCGGCTATGACGGCTTCTCGGAGTATTCCTGGGGAGGCTTGTTTGCGCCTGTGGGCACGTCCGACGATATCGTCGCCAAGCTCAACCAGGCGGTCGGACGTGTCGGCAAGCGGGCGGACGTGCGCGAAAAAATGGCGGGCGCGTACGCCGATATTCTGTCCGGCACCCCTGAAGCTTTCGCACAGCGCTTCCGCGAGGAAGCGGAGCGCTGGATCCCTGTCGTCAAGGCGGCAGGCATCTCCGGTTGATAGGGCGATAGCCCGGAAGGGGGGAAGCGATCGATGG
>JAEWEH010000044.1 GCA_023389535.1 Pseudomonadota bacterium | reverse complement strand
ACCACGGGCAGGTCCTTGAAGAAATTGCGCTGGGTGCCGGCCCGCACGAATTTGGACAGGTCTGTCGCGAAGAGCACATTGAACATGGCCTCCGGCTTGGCGTCCGCCAGCGCCTGCACGACATTCCCCGCATCGATCTTGCCCAGCGGAGCAGCCTGTTCGGCAACGAATTCGACATCGGGCTGCGCCTCTTTGAGCAGTTTCTTGAAGGTTGCGACGGCCGATTGCCCGTATTCGTAATTGGGATAGACAATGGCCCAGCGCTTTTTGTTCATCTTGACCGCGGCCGGGATCAGCATCGCCACTTGCATGTAGGTGGAATTGCGCAGGCGGAACGTATAGTGGTTGCCGTCGGACCAGACGATCTTGTCCGTCAGCGGCTCGCTGGCCAGGAAAAACCTTTTCTTGTGCTTGGCAAAATCGGTAATCGCCAGGCCGATATGGGAGAGGAAGGTGCCGGTGAGCACATCCACCTTATCGCGCGTCAACAATTCCTCGGCAGCACGTACGGCATCCCCGGGATTGGAATTATCGTCGCGAATGATCAGCTCCAGCGTCTTGCCGTTGACTCCCCCAGCCGCATTGATCTGCTCCACGGCCAGCTCCATGCCTTTCTTGTAGGGGCCCAAAAACGCCGGCTGGGTTTTATAGCTGTTCAATTCGCCTATTTTGATGGTGCCCTGGGCGCACGCCACGGCACTGGCAACAGCCAACGCCGCGGCACCCAACAATTTCGTGTAAAGCCTGAAGGAATACATAATAGATCCTGTGCTGAGCCGAACATAGTGGAAAGGGATGCAATAAATTGTACGCAATATCAGGCGAGATCACGGCGCGGTCTCCAAGCCGGCCCCGAAGCCATTACACTTAGGGCCTGTTAACGCTGAAAGGATCACCGCGCGTTAATAGACCGAGCCTTTTCACATCCCCATTCCACTCATGCGCGAACTCAGTTTCATTTTCATCCTGTCCAGCCTGTGCCTGCTGATGACCAGCCGCTGCCTGCTGGCTGCCTGGCAATGGCAGCGTGTGCGACAAGCCGGCGGCATTTGGCCCATCCTGAAAGGCGGCCTGCGCATTGACGCCAACCAGATCGCCATTATCGTAGGCATCCCCCTGATGGTTGCGCCCTGGCTGGGCCATATCCCGCTGGCCGTCAGCATTGCCGGATGGTGGTTCGTATTCGCGTGGTTTCTTCTGGTGCTGCTGGAAGTTTCCACACCGCAATTCATCTATGAATACGATACACGCCCCAACCGCTTGTATGTGGAATATTTGAAGCATCCCCAGGAAGTCTTCGGCATGCTCTGGAAGGGCTACAAGGGGATGATCATCGGGGGGGTGGCCGGCCTGGCCGCGCTGACCTGGGTCGCCTATGTATTGTTCGGCCATGGCATGCCCGATACGCCCATGGTCTGGTGGCAGCGCCCCCTGTTCACGCTGGCTGCGGCGGCGCTGGTGTTTCTGGCCATACGCGGCACGCTGGGGCACCGCCCCATCAACCCGTCGACGGTCGCCTATTGCGGCGACAGCATGCTGAACACCTTGCCGCTCAATTCTTTATATAGCGTGTCCTATGCCATATACAGCATGAAGAATGAACGCTCGGCAGCGGATGTCTACGGCAATATGCCGCCGGATGAAATGAACGCGATTGTGCTGGGCTGCGCCGGCCTGGCCACCGGGCCGGCCGACATCCCATCGCTACATGTACAGACGCCCACCGCCAAAAGATCGCGCCCCCTGAATGTGGTCATGATCGTGGAAGAAAGCCTGGGTGCGCAGTATGTCAGCAGCCTGGGCGGCGCAACCTTGACACCCTGCCTGGACGAACTGGCGGGGCGTGCCTGGAATTTCACCCGGGCTTACGCAACGGGCACGCGCTCCGTGCGCGGGCTGGAGGCCGTCACCGCGGGCTTTCCGCCCACCATATCGGACGCGGCGCTGCGGCTGTCCGGCGCGCAAAGCAATTTCTTCACCCTGGCCCAGACACTGAAGCTGCATGGCTATACATCCCGCTTCATCTATGGCGGGGAAGCCCATTTCGACAACATGAAGAGCTTCTTCCTGGGCAATGGTTTCGACGAGCTCTATGATTTGCCGACCTTCAAGAATCCTGCCTTCGTGGGGACCTGGGGCGCCAGCGATGAAGACATGTTCAATCAATTGCATCAATTGCTGTCGAACCCGCCGGACCATCCCACGTTCACCCTGGCGTTCTCGGTCAGCAATCATTCACCCTGGGAATATCCGGCGGGCCGCATCGATCCCGACGGCGATCCCGCCACTGTCGAAAATACCGTGCGATATGCGGACTGGGCGATCGGACAGTTTTTCGATACGGCCCGGGATTCCGATTACTGGGACAACACCGTCTTTCTGGTGGTCGCCGACCATGATTCGCGGGTAGGTGGCGCCAGCCTGGTGCCGCTGCGCCACTTCCATATCCCGGCCGTGATTCTGGGCGCCGATGTGCAGGCGCGGCGCGATGACCGCCTGATCAGCCAGATAGATCTGCCGACCACGCTGCTGTCCATCATGGGCCTGCAGGTTGAACACCCCATGATAGGCCACGATCTGACGCGTCCCGGCACCGGCGGCCGGGCGCTGATGCAATATGGCGAAAACTATGGTTATTTGAAGGGCGATAACCTGGCCGTGCTGGAACCGCATCGCGGATGCAGCCAATACCATTACCAGGCCCCTGACGTCTACACACCCATGCCGCTGGACGACGCCTTGGCGCGGGAAGCCCTGGCCCATGTGCTATGGCCCAGCTGGGCCTACCAGGCGCGCGCCTACACGCTGCCGCATTTGCGGCAGAAAACCTAGCCGTGCTCTATGCGCGTGCCCAGCACCGTAAGGAACTGCGCCATCCATGCCGGGTGCGCAGGCCAGGCCGGTGCGGTCACCAGATTGCCGTCCGTATGCGCCTGATCGATGGCGACATCCGCATAAGTGCCGCCGGCCAGCCTGACTTCGGCGGCGCAGGCGGGATAGGCCGAACATGTGCGCCCTTTCAGGACACCGGCCGCCGCCAGCAACTGCGCGCCGTGGCAGATCGACGCTATGGGCTTTTTAGCGGCATCGAACTGCTGTACGATTTCAACTACTCTTGCGTTCATGCGCAGGTATTCCGGGGCCCTGCCACCGGGAATCACCAGTCCGTCGTAGCCGCCCACGTCGACTTGATCGAAGTCGTGCGTCAGTGTAAAGCGATGGCCGGGTTTTTCGCTGTAGGTTTGCGCCCCGTCGAAATCATGTATGGCGGTGGCGATGCTGTCGCCCGCTTTCTTGTCGGGGCAAACGGCATGGACTTCGTGCCCGACGGCCAGCAAAGTTTGGAAGGGCACCATGGTTTCGTAGTCTTCCGCGTAATCGCCGACTAGCATCAATAGTTTCTTGCTCATGTCTCGTCCTGTTCTCGCTGTATGCAGAATTCCCCTCGGTGGGGCCGCCGTTCCATCTTCATCCCATTTTCGGGAAAAAACAAGCGCGATACAATGCTTACATTCAACTGAAAGGAATCCCTAATGGAGTTGCTGCTTGACCCCGCCGTGTGGGTCGGCTTACTGACACTGGTCGTCCTGGAAATCGTCCTGGGAATCGACAACCTCATCTTCATCGCCATCCTGGCGGACAAATTGCCTGCCGCAGAGCGGGACAGGGCCCGCGTCATCGGCCTGTCCCTTGCCCTTATCATGCGCCTGGCCCTGCTTTCCGGCATATCCTGGCTGTTCAAGCTGACAGAACCCCTATTCCATCTTTGGTCGATGGCGTTTTCGGGGCGCGATCTGATCCTGATCCTTGGCGGATTTTTCCTGGTTTTCAAAGGGACCATGGAGATGCACGAGCGGGTTGAAGGCAAGAACCACGCCATGTCGGGATCACGCATGTACGCCAGCTTCTGGGTCATCGTTACCCAAATCGTCGTGCTGGATGCCGTCTTTTCGCTGGACGCGGTCATTACGGCCGTCGGCATGGTGGACCACCTGGAAGTCATGATGGCGGCCGTCATCATTGCCATCGGCATCATGCTGGTGGCATCCAAGCCGCTTACGCGCTTCGTCAATGCCCACCCGACCGTCGTCATCCTGTGCCTGGGCTTTCTGCTGATGATAGGTTTCGCCTTGGTCGCCGAAGGCTTCGGCTTCAAAGTGCCCAAGGGCTATCTGTATGCGGCCATTGGTTTTTCCGTCGCCATAGAGAGCCTGAACCAGATCGCGCGCCGCAACCTGGTAAGCCGGGAAAGTCAGCGCCCCATGCGCGAACGGACGGCTGAAGGGATATTGCGCATGCTGGGCAAACGGCCCATCGCCGCTGACGAGCCGGTGCAGGAAACACCGCCGGAGGCCGAACAAGTGCCGTTTGGCGTAGAAGAACGCAATATGGTCAGCGGGGTGCTGCGGCTGGCGGACCGGAATGTACATTCCATCATGACGCCTCGCAACGACATCACCTGGATCAATCTGGACGACGATCCGGACACCATCCGCAAAGAGATCACCAGCACTCCCCATGGGTTTTTCCCCGTCTGCAGGGGTTCACTGGATGACATCGTAGGCATCGGCCGCGCCAAGGACATCATTGCCGACCTGATCACCAATAAGGCACTGAACGAGAAGAAACTGCGGCCCGCCATCATCGTGCATGAAACGATACAAATCCTGGACCTGATGAGCACCTTGAAGTCTGCCCGGGGCCAGTTGGTCATCGTGATCAATGAGTTCGGCGCCGTGGAAGGCCTGGTGACCCCGATCGATATCTTCGAGGCGATTGCCGGCGACTTCCCCGACGAAGACGAAACACCGGACATCATCGCCGACGGCGAAGGGCGTTGGGTGGTTGATGGCGGCACCGACTTGCATCACTTTGAACAGACCCTGGAGATCGAAGGCTTGCTGGAAGAGTCGGATGAGTACAGTACGCTGGCCGGGTATATGCTGGAGCAATTCGACCGCCTGCCCGAAGCCGGCGACGAACTGGACATCCCTGCTCCGAACGGCAGGCTGCATTTGCAGATTCTTGAACTGGAAGGCCGCCGCATCGCAAAAGTGCTGGTGGAACGCCAAGCTTCCAGCGACACAGGTGCTGAGGCGTCCCGGGACGCTGCCTAGCCGTGCGGGACGTCTGGCGGATCGTTGGCCGCAGTGAAGATTCAGAGCCACGGCGAACCAGCGGCTTTTATGCTATATTGCATGGCTTGGCTTTACCCGGAGCGTAGCGCAGTCTGGTAGCGCATCTGGTTTGG
>JAEWEH010000028.1 GCA_023389535.1 Pseudomonadota bacterium | reverse complement strand
GCGTATACGGCGCCTACCCTGGTCACACGGGACATGTCGCGCTTGCGGGCTTTCCACAGCGAATATCGTGACGTCATTGTCAAACCCCTGGATGGCATGGGCGGTACCGGCATCTTTCGTTTGCAGGAAAACGAGGCCAACTTGGGCGCCATACTGGAAACGCTCACCTACAACGGCACGCGCAGCATCATGGCGCAACGCTATATTCCCGAGATCGTCCACGGGGACAAGCGCATTCTGCTAATCGCCGGCGAACCGGTGCCATACGCGCTGGCCCGCATCCCCCTGGCCGGCGAAACGCGCGGTAATCTTGCCGCCGGTGGGCGCGGCGTGGCGCAGGAACTGACCGAGCGCGACCGGGCCATTGCCGCGGCGGTGGGGCCGGCACTGCATCAGCGCGGCTTGCTGCTGGTGGGCCTGGATGTCATCGGCGACTACATTACCGAAGTCAATGTCACCAGCCCGACCTGTTTCGTGGAAATCACCGAACAGACCGGCTTCGATGTGGCCGATACCTTCGCGGCAGCCCTGGAACGGGCTGTAGGTGCCTGAATGGCACGCATCGTACTTGTCATGCATCAACCGCTGGGTGCGGCCTTCGCCGCTTGTGCCGAGCACGTGCTGGGCCACCCGCCCGAACTCGAAGTATTCGATGTGGCGCCCGATGCCGACCCGGAAGCGGAAGTCACACGGCTGGCGGCGCGGCTGCTGCATACTCCGGATGAAGCCACGCTGGTCTTATGCGATATATTTGGCGCTACGCCGTTCAATATTGCCAAGCGCGCGGTCAGGCTGGCGACAGGCAAAGGCCTGACTGCCCATCTGATCACCGGCACGAACTTATGCATGGTCCTGAAAGCCTTGACAGAGCAGCAGGAAAACCCCGAACAGCTTAGTGAAAACGTACGCTTGGGCGCCTTGCGGGGTATTGTCGACGCTGACCATGCGACATGCTGACCGGCATGCAGGCTTTTAGCTCTCCCGATAACAAAGAATCCTATGCCATCGATCAATATTGTCATCAGCAACAAACTTGGATTGCATGCGCGCGCGGCAGCCAAGCTGACCCAGCTTGCCGGGAAATTCAGCAGTGAAATCTTCATCGCGCGAGGTGCCCAGCGCGTCAATGCCAAAAGTATAATGGGCGTGATGATGCTGGCTGCCGGATTAGGCGTCACAGTCAAGGTGGACGCCGAGGGCGACGACGCCGAACAAGCCCTGGCCAACATCCAGACCTTGTTCGACAGCAAGTTTGGCGAGCAAGAATAAGCATTTTCGCTTGGGCTTACGCCGCTACCCATGACTATTAATACCTCATACGAGCTACCGGGGCTATGCGCCATGCTATGCATGCAAGGGCAGGGCGTGGTCAAGGGTTACGCCATTGGCAGGGCGGCCGTCATGAGCGCCGCGGCGCTTGAAGTAGCCCACTATCGTATCGGCCCCGAAGACGTCGATGCGGAATGCGAACGTCTGCAGCGTGCCATGGCGGCCGCCCGCGACGAGCTTCAGGCAATGGCCGCTACGTTGCCTGAAGACGCCCCGCGCGAACTGGGTCCGCTGCTGACCGTGCACAGCATGCTGCTGGACGACCCGATGCTGCTGCAGCAGACCTGCGCATTGATCATTGAAAGACATTACAACGCAGAATGGGCATTGACGAGCCAGGGGCAACTGCTGGTAGAGCAATTCGCCCTGATGGACGACGAGTATTTGCGCGAGCGGGGCGCCGATATCCGGCAGGTCATCGAGCGGGTGCTGCGCGTCTTGTCCGGTTCGACCGCCTTGCTGCCCAGCCTGGACACCGTCGATTCCGGCGATCCGCTTATTGTTGTCGCCCGCGATATCTCGCCCGCCGACATGCTGCGTCTGCGCGGCGGTCGCTTTGCCGCCTTCCTGACGGACTTGGGCGGGCCCACTTCGCATACCGCCATCGTCGCACGCAGCATGAATGTTCCGGCGGTCGTGGGGCTCGGTCATTTCCGTGCTTTGGTGCGCGACGGCGATACCTTGATCGCCGATGGTTTTTCCGGCACCGTGCTGGTCAATCCCTCTGAAGGCATATTGCGGGAATACCGCCAGCGACAGGCCGACTATGCCCGCGAACGTGCCGAACTCGCGCTGTTGCGTGACGCGCCGTCCGTCACGCTGGACGGCATCGCCATCAAGCTCGAAGCCAACATCGAGCTTCCCGAGGAAGCCGTCGCCGCCATGGAGGCCGGCGCCGACGGCATCGGCCTGTTCCGCAGCGAATTCTTGTTCATGGGTCGCCCGGGTTTGCCCACTGAAGAAGAGCAATATCAGGCATATTCGTCCGTGGTGAAGACCATGGCTGGCAAGCCCGTGACTATACGCACGCTCGATCTGGGCGCCGATAAAAGCCTGGACGGCGACATCACTGTGGCCACTAATCCGGCACTGGGGCTGCGTGCCATACGCTATTGCCTGGCCAACCCCGACATGTTCAGCACGCAGTTAAGGGCCTTGTTGCGGGCGTCTCAGCATGGTCATGTGCGCATCCTCATTCCCATGATTTCGCATATGCACGAAGTGCGAGCCACCCGCCTGGCCATCGAGGCCGCATGCCGGGAACTGGACGCCCGCGGGGTGCCGTACGCGCGCAATATTTCGCTGGGGGCCATGGTCGAGATCCCGGCGATCGCCATTGCGATAGAACCCTTCGTCGAAGCCCTGGATTTCCTGTCCATCGGCACCAACGACTTGATCCAGTACACGCTGGCCATAGATCGGGGCGACAGCCAGGTTGCCGATCTCTATGATCCCATGCACCCGGCCGTATTGCGTCTAATTGCCCACACCATCAATGCGGGCGAACGCGCTGGCAAGCCTGTAGCCGTGTGCGGGGAAATAGCGGGGGATTCAAGGGTGACCCGCATGTTGCTGGGGCTGGGCCTGACCGAGTTCTCCATGCACCCGCAGCAACTGCTGGATGTGAAGAAAGAGGTGCGTCAGGCCCATTCCAACGCGTTGCGGGTAAAGGTCGCTTCCGCGTTGAATCGTGCCGAACGCATTGACTTGGCTGCTCTCGCCTAGCGTTGGTAGGCGCTTTCTCCATGGGACTGGATGTCCAGTCC
>JAEWEH010000027.1 GCA_023389535.1 Pseudomonadota bacterium | reverse complement strand
GGGCATGGCCGCACATCTGGAGAACAAGGGCGTCACCGTGCTGGACATGGCCGGGCTTGCGCAGAAAGGCGGCGCGGTGCTTAGCCATATTCAAATCGCCGCCCGGCCGGAAGACATCCACGCCACGCGCATCGCCACCGGCGAAGCGGAACTGATCATCGGCTGCGACGCCATCGTCTCCACTTCGGCCGAGGTGCTGTCCAAGTCGCAGAAAGATGTCACGCACGCAGTGGTCAACAATAGCCGCACGCCCACGGCGGAATTGATCAAGAACCCGAAATGGCGTTTTCCCGGTGCTTCGGCCGAACATGCACTGACCGATGCGATCGGGCCGGGCTGCCAGTTCCTGGATGCCAATGCCTTGGCGGTCGCCTTGCTGGGCGACGCCATCTATGCCAACCCGCTGCTGCTGGGCTTTGCCTGGCAGCAGGGTTGGGTGCCGCTGTCGCATGAAAGCCTGAAGCGCGCCATTGAATTGAACGGCGTCATGGTGGAGAAAAACCTGGCGGCCTTCGAATGGGGACGCGCCGCGGCGGTACATGGCGCCGATGCCTTGTCGCCTCGGTCGAACGACACGGCAGGCGCGACGCAAGTCGTATCCATGCCGGAATCACTCGATGCCCTGATCGCCCGCAACGTCCGGCACTTGACCGGGTATCAGAATGCCGCCTATGCCCGCCGCTATCAGAACGCAGTCGAGCGGGTGCGCGCCAAAGAGGCGGCATTGCCGTCTTCGCGCAACTTGCGCCTGACCCGCGCCGTGGCCCGCAACCTGGCGAAGCTGATGGCCTACAAAGACGAGTACGAAGTCGCCAGGCTCTATGTCGACCCCGCGTTCAAGGACAAGCTGCGCCAGCAGTTCGAAGGCGAACCGGGCAAGGACTATCAATTGCATTTCCACCTGGCACCGCCCTTGCTAGCCAAGCGCAATGACCGGGGCGAACTGGTCAAGCGCAAGTATGGTCCGTGGGTGATGTCCGCCTTCAACGTGCTGGCGCGCATGAAGGGATTGCGCGGCGGCCCGCTGGATGTGTTCGGACGCACCGATGAACGGCGCAAGGAACGCGCCCTGGTCGCCGCTTATTTCGACCTGGTCGACGAATTCGCAGAAACGCTCAGTGCAGCCAATGCGGACGCCGCTGTCGAACTGGCGAAACTGCCCGATGACATCCGCGGATTCGGCCATGTGAAGGAAAGAAACCTGCTCGCCGCCGAGGCACGCAGGGCGAAGCTGCTGCACGAATATCGAAACGCTGCGGCGCCAGGCAGGAAAGTCGCGTAACCCGCGTCATGGGATAACGGTAGCGCATGGCGTCTATACACTGTTTATACGTCATGCAGTGCCCCCTCTCAGCGGTACCGCGCTTGCCGCAAGCGACTGCGGCGGCACGACATCAAAGGGCCAGGTAAGCGCGGCGGATATCCTGGTTGTCGGCCACCTCCGTCATCGGTCCGCTGTAGCGCACGACGCCTTTTTCCAGCACATAGGCGCGGTCCGCTACTAGGGCGGCGAAATGGATGTTCTGTTCCGACAACAATACGCTGGCCCCGCGCGCCTTCAGGGTCAATATCATTTCGGCCATCTGTTCTACGATCAGCGGCGCCACGCCTTCCGAAGGTTCATCCAACAGCAGCATGTAAGGGTTGCCCATCAAGGTGCGCGCCACGGTCAGCATCTGCTGTTCTCCGCCGCTCATCGCCCGCGCGGTCCTGCCCTGCATTGCCTTCAAATTAGGGAAGAGATCAAAGACAGCCTCTTCTGTCCAATTCAGCCCCGGCCTGCCATCCGGCCATGACCGGGGACGCTGGCGGCCGGTCGCCAGGTTTTCCTTGACCGTCAGGTCAGTGAATATGCGTCGGTCCTCGGGCACATAGCCCAGGCCCAGCCTCGCGACCTGATAGGGTTGCAGGCCCTCCAGCGCATGGCCCATGAAATGAATATCACCGCGCCGCCTTTGCACCAAGCCCATGATGGCTTTCAACGTCGTCGACTTGCCCGCGCCGTTGCGTCCCATCAAGGCGACCACTTCGCCCCGGTGGACGTCGAGACCGACATCATGCAGGATGTGTGCGGCGCCGTACCAGGCGTTCAGGCCGGCCACCGACAGCAAAGCGTCCGTATCTTCCGAAGCGCCCTTCGGCCCCGGCAAGATTGAATTCTGTACGGCATTCATGCGGGCGCCCCGGTCGTTGGCGCAGCCGCCTGAAAGGTCTTGCCCGTGCCGAAGTAGACTTCCTGCACCTTGGGGTGATTACGCACCTCTGCGACGCTGCCCTGGGCGATCAATTGACCACGCGCCAGCACAATGACCCGATCGGCATAGGCAAACACCACATCCATGCTGTGCTCTGTAAACAAGACCGCCATATTGCGCTCGATCACCAGCTGCTTCACCAGCCCAACCAGCGCGTTGCGCTCGGCGGGGGCCATGCCGGCAGTCGGCTCGTCCATCAGCAACAGGCGAGGATTGGCCGCCAGGCTGACGGCCAGCTCGACCCTTTTCACGTCGCCGTAGGCCAGCTCGCTGCACGGGCGGCCGGCTTGATCCGCCATGCCGACCTGCTCCAGCAAGGCGAGCGCCTGCTTGCGATACTGGCCGTTTGCTTGTCGCAGGAAGGAAAATACTTTGCCGTGATGCGACCACAAGGCCATCTGTACATTTTCCAGCACCGTCAGTGAGACAAAGGTTGCGGCTATCTGGAAAGTGCGGCCTATGCCCAGGCGCGCGATGCGCCGCGACGGCATGCCCAGCAGATCCACGCCGTCGAATAGCACCCTGCCACGGGTCGCCCCCAATTGCCCACCCACCATATTGAAGGTGGTGGACTTGCCGGCGCCATTGGGGCCGATCAAGGCCAGCAGCTCTCCGGGCGACAGTTCAAAACTGACATCATCCACCGCCGTATTGCCGCCGAAGGTTTTCGTCAGATTTTTGACTTGCAGCAAACTCATGAACCGCCCCTCTTGCTGGCCAACTGCTTGACCGAGCCGGCTATGCCCTGCGGAAAGGCCAGCACGATCAACAGAATGACTGCACCGAACAAGGCGCGCCAATATTCAGTGATTCCGACGAAATAATCCTGCAGGGCGGTAAAGCCCACGGCGCCGACCAGCGGCCCGGAAAGTGTCTGTATGCCGCCCAACAGCACCATGACCAGGCCGTCGACCGATTTGCCCACCGTGACGACTTCCGGCGATGTGCTGCCCTTCGAGAACACATACAACGCCCCGGCCAGGCCTGCGAACAGCCCCGCCACAATGAACGCCGCCCATTGCACGCCTTTGACATGGATGCCGATGGCATCGGCCCGCAACGCCGAGTCGCGGACCGCGCGCAGTGCATAGCCGAAAGGAGCGAATGCCATATGCCGCAGCAGCAGAACGGCAAGCGCGACCAGCAGCAGCGTGAAATAGAAATAAGTGTCGCCCGCCAGCCAGGCTTCGGGCCATATGCCGACGATGCCATTGGAGCCGCCGGTTACGTCATCCCATTGGTAGACGATGGACCAGATGATCTGCGCGAAAGCCAAGGTCAGCATGGCCAAATAGACGCCTGTCAAACGTATGC
>JAEWEH010000323.1 GCA_023389535.1 Pseudomonadota bacterium | reverse complement strand
TGCGCTCGCTCGTTCGCACATTCGTGCTGCCTTCGCTTCCGCTCGCTCAGTCCCGAAAGTCGCCGCGTCCGGCCCCCGCCACCCGGCCCGCTGCGGTGTTGCGTGTTCGTAGCGTTGCTGGGGCGGGCCGGGTGCTTGGCCTTCTTTTGGAATGCTTGCTGGCACTGGAACAGGTCTTGCGTCGTCCCGGCCTCGCGCGCCTGCCGCGCGGGCCAGGACATTCGGGGCGATTTCGGTGTCTGTTATTGGGTACGATCTTATCGATATGATGCTGATCGGTGTGATGCTAGGGCTGCCCGCTGCCGATGCCACCGTCAGTGCCAACGCGGCGGTATGAGCGTGCAAGGATTCATGGACGTCAATCGGCCTAGCGCTTTGTTGCACCGGTATCGATGGCTATTGATCATCACATTAACCCGCAGAGTATCGCCTTTAAGATACTTCAGGCATATCTCACCTTATCGATTTCCACGGATGATTTTATGTGTCGCCCACTGTATTGCAAGGCGTAGCCGGTGGGCCGGGGTTGGGCGACGTTGAGCGAGCCGCGGCAGGTGCTTTGCGGCGGGGGCGTAAGAGGGCGTGCATGTTTGAGGAAAAATTCAGCCCACAGGCGGGTGATTTTTTGCCGCCGGGCCGCCCCAAGGCAAAAAGCGCCCCCTTGGGGGGCAGCAAGCCGAAGGCGCAGCGTGGGGGCTTTCATTTGCGAGTTCACGCCCGACCCCGGCGCAAAGCGCCTGCAAGGGTAGCCCCGCAGGGGCCGCAGCGATGGAAGCCCGGCCCCGGCCCACCGGCGGCGCCGGTTTAGAAACCGAAAACGATGCGCCTCGCAACACCCATCAAGCCTGCTCTTTCAGCAGCTTGGCTGCCGCCACTGCGAAATAAGTCAGGATGCCGTCGCCGCCCGCGCGCTTGAACGCAAGCAGCGACTCCATCATGACCTTGTCGTGATCCAGCCAGCCATTCGCGGCCGCCGCCTTGATCATCGCGTATTCGCCACTGACCTGATACGCATACGTCGGCATCCCGAAGGCGTTCTTCACCTCGCGCAGCACATCCAAGTAGGGCAGACCCGGCTTCACCATCACCATGTCCGCGCCTTCGCGGATATCCGCCGCCACTTCGCGCAGCGCCTCGTTCCGGTTGGCAGGATCCATCTGGTAGGTGAACTTGTTCGATTGACCCAGGTTTGCCGCCGACCCCACCGCATCACGGAACGGCCCATAGAACGCGCTGGCGTACTTGGCGGAATAAGCCATGATGCGCGTGTAGATGTGCTGCTGCGCTTCCAGTTCCTGCCGTATCGCGCCGATCCGGCCGTCCATCATGTCGCTGGGCGCCACAATATCCACACCGGCCTGCGCCTGCACCATGGCCTGGCGCGTCAGGATTTCCACGGTGGGTTCGTTCAGCACATAGCCCTGGTCGTCGATCACGCCATCCTGGCCGTGGCTGGTATAGGGGTCCAGTGCCACGTCCGTCAGTATGCCCAGCTCAGGAAAGCGCTGCTTGAGCGCCGCCACCACACGCGGCACCAGGCCGTTGGGGTTGGCGGCTTCGATGCCGTCCGGTGTCTTCAGCGACGGATCGATGACCGGGAACAAGGCCATTACGGGGATGCTCAGCGCCACGCATTCTTCCGCGGCTTCCAGCAGTGTGTCCGGCGAATAGCGGACCACGTCGGGCATGGAAGGCACGGCTTGGCGCACACCCTGGCCTTCCATCACGAAGACGGGGTAGATCAGGTCGGCGGTGGTCAGCACATTTTCGCGGACCAGGCGGCGTGAAAATTCGTCGCGCCGGTTGCGGCGAGGACGGGAGGCGGGGAAGTCGGGAGTGAAAATGAAAGATGTCATGGTACGACCTTGGGTGAGATCCAGTTTTCGATTTGTGCTGCGGCCTCGTCCAGGCCTATGCGATGGGTGGCGGAGAACGGCATGGCTTTCAGGGTGCCGATATCGGCAAGCTCTTTCTTGACCGCGATAACCGCTTTGACGCGCTGGCCATAAGGCAGCTTGTCGGCCTTGGTCAGCAGCGCCATGACCGGTATGCCGGTCGGGGCTATCCAATCGGCAAGGCGCCGGTCCAATTCGGTCAGCCCGCGGCGGATGTCGATCAGCAACACGATGCCGGCCAGTGATTGCCGGGTGCGCAGATAGTCACCCAGCACGTCGGCCCATTCTTCGCGAGCCTGTTTGGCGATCGAAGCATAGCCATAACCGGGCAGGTCCACAAGGAAGCCCAGGAAGGCGCCGGGCTCGACAGGGTCCGGGATGCCGAACAGGTTGATGAGCCGCGTGCGGCCCGGCGTCTTGCTGGAGAACGCCAGCCGGCGCTGGTTGGCCAGCACGTTGATGGCCGACGACTTGCCGGAATTCGAACGCCCCACAAAGCAGACCTCTGCCGTCGTGGGCGGCGGCAACTGGTCAAGACGGGCCGCCGAAACGGTGAAGGTAGCGCGATGCAAAATGGACACAGCTATGCCTGAGGTCTGTTAGTTCAAACGCTATTGTATAATCGCAGGTTTGAAACAGCTGCGCCATTTCCATTCAAGCCCGTTTTAAATGGAAATGGCATTGTCATCGTGGTGCCCTGCGCACCGGATCGAATCGCGATCGTCGAGGTCTTCATGAAGCGTATGCTTTCCAGAATCGTAGTAGCCAGCGGCTTGTTGCTGGGTTCTTCCGCAGTTTCGGTGGCGTATGCCGCCGACGTGGCCGTAGCCAAGCCCGATGCGGCCAAGGGCGAGCAACTCTATGCAAACGGCGACGCCGCACGCGGCATACTGGCCTGTGCCAGCTGCCACGGCGCTGCAGGCAACAGCACG
>JAEWEH010000318.1 GCA_023389535.1 Pseudomonadota bacterium | reverse complement strand
GATCACGCCGAAGCTTTCCTCACCGTCAATAATGGCCGTGCCGCCGCGTTCTTCATGGATGACATCCTGCTGGCGGGGCTGGTGGCCACCGCGCACGACCCGTCCCAATGGATGATCAGCAAAGATGCGTACACGGTGGAACCCTACGCCATCATGGAGCCGAAAGACGATCCGGAATTCAAGAAGGTGGTGGACGACACCATTATCGGCATGATGAAAAGCGGCGAACTGGCCCAGCTATACAAAAAATGGTTTGAATCGCCGATACCGCCCAAGAACGTCAACCTGAACTGGCCCATGACCGAACAATTAAAGCGGGTGATCGACAATCCGACCGATTCGCCGGATCCGAACGACTACAAGTAAATCGGGAAGGCCAGGCGCGCGCAGACGCAGCACTGCGTTGGCGTGCGCTTTTCCAGCCTTGCATCTCCCCCGCGGGGCCGGACGCATCGTGACTCGGACTGGAGATCCCTATGAACTATAACTGGAACTGGTCCATCTTCCTGGACCGGGCGCCGGGGGGCGAAACGTATCTAGAGACGCTTCTGGGCGGGCTGTGCTGGACGATAGGCACTGCGGCGCTGTCATGGATATTGGCCCTGACCTTTGGCACCGTGGTGGGCGTGGCCCGGACCACCAACATCAAATGGGCTCGGGTCGCAGGCACGGCCTACGTCGAACTGTTTCGCAACATTCCGCTGCTGGTGCAGATGTTCCTGTGGTATTTCGTCATGCCGGAACTGGTGCCGCGCGGTCTGGGCGACGCCATCAAGCAGATTGCGCCCCCATGGGGCATCTTCATTCCGGCCGTCCTTTGCCTGGGCTTTTATACGTCTTCGCGCGTGGCTGAACAGGTGCGCTCGGGTATTGAATCGCTCCCGCGCGGCCAGTCCATGGCGGCCACCGCATTAGGCCTGGAACCCTTTCAGGTCTATCGCTACGTCTTGTTGCCGACGTCGTTTCGCATCATTTTGCCGCCCCTGACCTCCGAGGTACTGAATCTCATCAAGAATACCTCCGTGGCATTTACCATCGGCCTGTTCGAATTGGTCGGCGCGGCTCGGTCCATGCAGGAATTCAGCTTCCAGGTCTTCGAAACCTTCGCCATGGCCACGCTGTTCTACCTGATCCTGAACCTGGTCGTGGTGCGGGGCATGTCGTGGATCGAGCGACGCCTGGCGGTACCGGGCTTCATTGGCAGTTCATCCCCATCCAAGGCGGTGACGCCATGAACGAATTCGATTTCAACGTCATCGAGCGGTCCTGGCGCTATCTGTTCGAAGAAGGGATGGTGTTCACGCTCAAGCTGACACTGCTTTCCGCCACCGGCGGTATCGTCCTGGGAACCTTGCTGGCCATGTGCCGGCTTTCGGGGATAGCGCCGCTGGCAAAGGCTGCGGCCTTATATGTGAACCTGTTGCGGGCATTGCCACTGATACTGGTGATCTTCTGGTTTTACTTTTTAATGCCCTATGTGGGCGCTTGGCTCACCGGTTCGGACAGGCCGGTGTCCGTCGGCGGCTTCACCTCCGCCCTGGTCACCTTCACGCTGTTCGAGGCCGCCTATTTTTGCGAAATCATGCGCGCGGGCATACAGTCGGTGCCACGCGGCCAGGTATCGGCCGGGTATGCGCTGGGCCTGACTTACTGGCAAATGATGGGCAATGTCGTGCTGCCGCAGGCGTTCCGCAACATGACACCGGTTCTATTGACACAAGTTATCGTCCTGTTCCAGGATACGTCGCTGGTCTATGTGTTGTCACTGACGGACTTCCTGGGCGCGGCGACCAAGGTAGCCCAGCGCGATGGTCGGCTGATCGAAATGTATATGTTCGTGGCCGTCGTCTATTTCATCATGAGCTATGCGGCCTCGCTGTCCGTGCGTTACTTGCAGCGCCGCGTGCGCATCGTGCGTTAAGGCCAGGTCGCAACTGCCGGAGTTGGAATGATAGAAATCAAACAAGTCAGCAAGTGGTACGGTTCGACCCAAGTGCTGGATCAATGCAGCACACAGGTCGCCGATGGCGAAGTGGTGGTGGTCTGCGGCCCTTCGGGGTCCGGCAAGTCCACCTTGATCAAAACCGTCAACGGGCTCGAACCATTTCAAAAAGGGGAAATCTTCGTCGACGGCGTTTCAGTCGGCGCGCGCGACACCAACCTGCCCAAGCTGCGCGCACGTATCGGCATGGTCTTCCAGAGCTTCGAACTCTTCCCCCACCTGTCGGTAACCAAGAACCTGGTGCTGGCGCAGGTAAAGGTATTGGGACGCAGTCAGGAAGAGGCTGCCACCCGCGCCGCGGCCTTGCTCGATCGCGTCGGCCTGCGCGCGCACCAGGACAAGTTCCCCGGCCAATTATCCGGCGGCCAGCAACAACGCGTAGCGATTGCGCGCGCGCTGGCCATGGACCCCGTAGCCATGCTGTTCGACGAGCCCACATCAGCCCTGGACCCCGAGATGGTCAATGAAGTGCTGGACGTCATGGTGGACCTGGCCCGCGAAGGCATGACGATGATGGTCGTCACGCACGAAATGGGCTTCGCCCGCAAGGTAGCCGACCGCGTCATTTTCATGGACGTCGGCAAGATCATCGAAGACTGCACCAACGAGGAATTTTTCGGCAACCTGGCGGCCCGGTCCGAGCGGGCACAGTTGTTCCTGTCCAAAATCCTGCCGCACTGATCCACCTGCTGATATCGCCACGTCGGCAAGGGCGAACCCACGTCCGCGCCCGTGTCGACCGATCCCCGTACCGGCGCAGATTGAGGCCCAGCCGCATCGAAGCAGCGGCCCAAACCTCTAGCACGCCAAGCCCCGGCGTTCCGCAGCCAACCGACCAGCCCCATTATTCACCCCAATGTCCCGGCCCGCGCGGCAGGCGCGCGAGGCCGGGACGGCGCAGGACCTGTTCCAGCGCCAGCAAGCATCACAAAAAAATAAGGCCAAGCACCCGACCCGCCCCAGCAACGCTACGAACACGCAACACCGCAGCGGGCCGGGTGGCGGGGGCCGGACGCGGCGACTTTCGGGACTGAGCGAGCGGAAGCGAAGGCAGCACGAATGTGCGAACGAGCGAGCGCA
>JAEWEH010000414.1 GCA_023389535.1 Pseudomonadota bacterium | reverse complement strand
TCCCCGCAGCCAGCGCCGATTTGATCAGCCCGGTATCGAAATGGCTGGCACGCGCCATGGCCATGCCTTCCGACAGGCCCAGGAAGGTTCCGGCGATGATGGTCTGGTTGATCAGCTTCATGCTGTAGCCGGCCCCGTGCGGGCCACAGTGCACAATCTGCTTTCCCAAAATTTCCAGCCAAGGCCTGCATGCGTGCAGCAGCGCTGCGTCGCCGCCTGCAAAAAGCGTCAAGGCGCCGCCCGATGCGCCCGCGACGCCGCCGGTGACGGGTACGTCCAGGAACTGGGCCTTGCGCGCGGCCAATCTCTCGGCCAGCGGGACTGCAAGACGCGGCGCCGCGGTTGTCATGTCGATATAGGTGGTGTCTTCCTGTACGCCGGGTAACAATCCTTGATAGACGCTGTCCACATCGGCGGTATCGCCCAGTATGGTGAAGACCGTATGCGAACGCTGGGCCAGTTCCATCAGGTCGGTGGCCACCTGTGCGCCTTCCCGGCGCAGCGCCAGGGTCTGTTCAGGATTTCGGGCCCAGACATAAAGCGGATGGCCCGCTTCAAGCAGGCGCCGGGCCATGGGCAAGCCCATTTTGCCCAGGCCCACCCAGCCTATGGTTTGTTGCATGACGATTTCCCTTGCGTGATTGCGTGCCTGCCGGTTGATGAGGCGTGTGGCTACACCTTACGCCTTGAAAGTACGCTGCGGGACTATTGGATCTGGATGTCCGATTCCGTTACGACCTTGTGCCATTTTTCCAGTTCCGATGCAAGCAGCTTGTCCAGGTCCTGCGGGGTGCCGCCAAGTACATTGGCGCCCAGCGCCGCAAGCTTTTCTTGCACGGCAGGGTCCTGCAGGGCTTTGTTGAGGCCTTCGTTGGCGCGCTGAATGATGTCGGGAGGCGTCCCCTTGGGGGCCAGCAAGGCGAACCATGTGGACGACAACAGTTCCGGATGCCCTTGTTCGGCCATGGTCGGCACGTCCGGCAGGGCCGGGGAGCGCTTGGTCGCCATCACGCCTATTGCCTTGACCTTGTGGGCATTGACCTGTGACACGATACCGGGGATCAGTTGGAACATGGACTGGATTTCGCCGGAGATCAGGTTGGTGGTGGCCTGCCCCGGCGAACTATACGGCACGTGCACCATGTTGGTTTCTGTAGCGCTCATGTACAGCTGGCCTGCCAGGTGCATGGAACTTCCGTTGCCGGTGGAACCGAAATTTACAACGCCCGGATTCTGACGGACGTAATCGGTGAATTCGGCCAGGTTGCTGACCGGCAAATCATTATTCACCACCAGGATGTTGGGCACTTCGGCGATAAGCCCTATGGCATCGAAGCTTTTCTGCGGATCGAAAGGCAGTTGCTTGTAAAGACTGGGGCTGACAGCCAGCGTCCCGGCCCACGAAAAAAGCAGTTTGGATCCGTCTGCAGGCGCTTCAGCGGCAATGCCCGCGCCGATATTGCCGTTTGCCCCGCCGTGGTTGAGCACGACGAAATTGCCTGACAGTTCCTGGCTTAATTGATCGGCGATAATGCGCGCAATGGCGTCGCCGGTGCCCGCGCCGCCCGGAGCCGGCACGATAATTTGCACTGGCTTGCTCGCCGGAGGCCAGTCCGCGGCCCGGGCCGGGCTTGTAATGGCCAGCGTCAGCGTCGCCAGTGCGGCAAAAGTTCTTAGCAATGTGTGCATGCAACCGTCCATTCAGAAACGTGCGAACGCCCCGGTTCCAATAACCAGGCGGACTATTCAGCTATACCAGGGTCAGACTCGACCCTAATTTATCATGTCAAAGGGCGTGAATACAGTGGTCGCGGCCAGGTCACGGTATGGTCGGGTTGCAACAACGTATCTACATCCGTTAAAAGGAAGCTCAAGTGGATCAGCTAAATCTGGATATGGCCCATGTGGCAATAGCTATTCTGGGGGCTTTGGCGGGTCTTGGCGCGGCCGCGTGGCGGTGGCTCGGCAGGCTGCGGGCGGCGCAGGAAGAACTGACCGCCGCACAACAGGCTCTGGCGGAGCAACAGCGGCGGGCTGCCGGCATAGAAGCTGACAAGCTGCAGCTGGACCGTTTGCACATACGCAGTGAATCCATGGTGCAGCACCTGGAGGCGCGCCTGGACGAGACGCGCGACATGCTGGCCGGCCGCAATGCGGAACTGGCGCGGCTGGCCGAGCGCAATGCGGAATTGGACAAGACCTTGGCCGAATTGCGGGCCGTGCATGCGGAGAAGCTGGCCGGCTTCCAGGAAATGCGCGACGGCCTCGAACGTTCGCGCGACCAATTGAAAATCGAATTTCGCGATCTAGCCAACCAGATCCTGGAAGAAAAGGGCCGCACATTCGCCGAGCATAGCCAGGGGTCGCTGGAAGCCTTGCTGAAGCCCTTCCGCGAGCAGATCCACGGGTTTCAGCAACGCGTCAACCAGGTCCACGATGAAGCGTTGCGTGGCAATGTGTCGCTGGGCGCCGAGATCAGGCGGGTCCTGGACGTGGGCCTGAAAATGAGTACCGAAGCGCACAACCTGGCACAGGCCTTGAAGGGAGACAAGAAAACGGCGGGAAACTGGGGTGAAGTGCAGTTGGAGCGCAGCCTGCAACTGGCGGGCCTGGTGCGCGGCGACCACTATGACGCGCAGCCGCGCTTCAAGGACGAGCAGGGCCAGAATCGTCAGCCGGACTTCATCATCAGGTTGCCGGACCACAAGCATATGGTCATCGACAGCAAGGTTTCCCTGGTCGACTACGATCGCGCGATTGCGGCGCAGGATGCTGCCGAGCGGGATGCGGCGCTGCAGGCGCATGTCAAGGCGGTGCGCAACCATATCGACGATTTGTGCCGCAAGGACTACAGCAACCTGATCGGTATGCGCAGCCCCGGCTTCGTGCTGATGTTCATGCCCATAGAGGCCGCCTACATCGAAGCCCTGAAGTACAACCGGGACTTGTTCGATTACGGCTACCAGCGCAATGTGATACTGGTGTCGCACACGACGCTGCTGCCCATATTGAAAACCGTGGCGAACTTATGGATGGTCGCGCGCAGCAACGAGCAGGCGCACGAGCTGAGCGCCCGTGCCGGCGAAATCTACAACCAGGTGGTGGTCGTCGCGGAGCGCCTGAAGAAGCTGGGCGATACCCTGGATACCGTCAGCCGGCATTACAACAGCACCGTCACCGCGGTGGCCGGCCAGCAGGGGCTGTATGGCAAGGTGTCGCGCTTTAATGAGCTATCGTCCAAGGCGACCAAGGCCATGCCCGGACTGGAGCCTCAGCGTTCGGATTTCGAAGGGCAGCGCCTGGACATGATATTGCCCCCGCCGGCCTGTGAACCGGAAGCGGACGACGCAGTGCAAGGCGCACGGCATATGGGTTAACCTACCGCCTGCAGATTTCCATGTTCCTCTTTCCATGACCGATCGAAGCCTGACATCGCTGATTCCCCTGGACAACCCGTATCTGGAATGGCTGGGTGTGGCCCTGACCCAATGGGCGCCCGGTTATGCCGAAATGCAGTTGCCGGTCAACGGCAATCTGGCCAACCGCAACGGCCGCATCCATGGCGGGGTGATCTGTACCTTGCTGGACGCGGTATCCGGCTATAGCGGCCTGTATGTTGAGGCAGGACAGCCGCCCCTACGCACGCTGACCTTGTCCCTGACCACCAATTTCATCGGCAGCGGCGACGGGCAAGTGGTGACCGCCAAAGGATACGTTGAACGCAAGGGCCGGAATATCTATTTCACCCGGGCCGAAGCCTGGCTGGACGACAGCCTGCTGCTCGCCACGGCCGTGGGCACGTTCACCTATTCGGTGGCCAAGTAGTCTTCCGGACTGGCGGCCTGTGGGGCCGTCCATCTGACGGCTACGCAGCCCCGCTTGCTGAGCTAAACCCGCATTGACATCCTGATCCCTTTACGCAAATATAGCCGGTCAGATCGGCATGATGTGCGGCATAACGCATGCGTCCGGCCTGTTTCAGCAAGAAAAGCACGCTCGCTACCGCGCAGTGCTTTCCGCTAACCAAGGAGGAAGTCATGAGACAGCTTCGTTTCGCCCTGGCGGCTGCTGCCGCGTTGCTGGGAGGCATGGTATCCGCGCAAG
>JAEWEH010000367.1 GCA_023389535.1 Pseudomonadota bacterium | reverse complement strand
AGTCGATCATCATGATGGCGTTTTTCTTGACGATGCCGATCAGCAGGATAATGCCGATGACGCCTATCATGTCCAGGTCGGATCCGCTGATCAGCAGTGCCAGCAAGGCGCCGATCGCGGCCGAGGGCAACGTGGACAGGATGGTGACAGGATGGATATAGCTTTCATACAGAATGCCCAGCACGATGTACATGGTGGCGACAGCCGCCAGCATCAGCCATAGGGTGCTGGAAAGCGACGCCTGGAAGGCCCGGGCGGCGCCCTGGAAACGCAAATCCATCGAGGCCGGCACCCCCGCTTCGGCCTGCGCCTGCCTGACGGCGAGCACGGCATCGGACAAGGCCACGCCGGGCGCCAGATTGAAGGAGATGGTGGTGGCAGGGAACTGGTCCAGGCGTTCGATGGACAGCAGCGCGCTGGAGGCCTCGACACGCGCCACGCTACTGATGGGCACCGGCGTGCCGCCCGCTGTCGGCACATAGATCTGCGCCAAGTCCTGCGGCGTCTGCCTGTGCTGGGGGGCGACTTCGAGCACGACCCGGTACTGCGCCGACTGCGTGAAGATGGTGGATATCAGCCGTTGCCCGAAGGCATCGTACAGGGCATCGTCGATGGCTGCATTGCTGACACCCAGGCGCGCAGCGGCATCGCGGTCGATGACCAGAGTGGTCTGCAGGCCGCTGCCTTGCAGGTCGTCGACCACATCGTCCAGTTCCGGCAACGCCCGCAGCGCATCGACCAGCCGGGGCGTCCATTCCAGCAGCATTGCATGGCTGGGGTCCGACAACGTCATCTGGTATTGGGCGCGGCTGATGTGGTCATCCACCGTCAAGTCCTGCACCGGCTGCATGAATACCTGAATGTCGGGCAAGGCCGCCAGCTTCTGGTTCAGCCTGTCGATGATGGCCGAGGCCGGGTCGCGCTCGCCTATCGGCTTCAAGGCGATCTGCATGCGGCCGGTATTCAGGGTGGCGTTCGTGCCGTCTATGCCAATGAAAGACGTCACCGCGGTGACGTCCGCGTCCTCCATGATCAGGCTCGCCGCCCGCCGTTGGCGTTCGGCCATGGCGCTGAAAGAAATGGTTTGCGGACCTTGGCTGATCGCCTGTATCAGGCCGGTATCCTGCTGAGGGAAGAACCCCTTGGGCACGACGGCATAAAGCAGGCCGGTCAGGACCAGCGTGGCCAGTGCAACCAGCAGCGTCGCCACCTGGTGCCCCAGCACCCAGTGCAAGCCACGGTCATAGGCATGAATGAGCCGGTCCATGCCACGCGCAGCGGCAGTCTGGAAGCGGCCGTATTTCATTTCTGATTCGGGACGCAGCAGGCGCGCACACATCATGGGCGTCAGAGTCAGGGAAATGACCAGCGACAAGAGTATGGCCACCGCCAGGGTGATGGCGAACTCCCGGAACAAGCGCCCTATGACGTCGCTCATGAACAGCAATGGGATCAGCACGGCGATCAATGACAGCGTCAGCGACACCAGTGTGAAGCCGATCTGCGACGCCCCCTTCAGCGCCGCTTTCAGGGCGCTTTCGCCTTCCTCGATATGGCGCGCGATGTTCTCGATCATCACGATCGCATCATCCACGACAAAACCGGTGGCGATGGTCAGCGCCATCAAGGTCAGGTTGTTGACGCTAAAGCCGGCCAAGTACATGATGCCGAAGGTGCCCACCAGCGACAGGGGCACCACCACGCTGGGAATCAGGGTGGCGGTCCAGCTGCGCAGAAAGACAAAAGTCACCATCACCACCAGCAAGATGGCCAGCACCATTTCCACCTGGACATGGTCGATGGCGTCGCGGATGGTGTGCGTCCTGTCGGTGGCCACGCTCAGGTCCACGCCCACGGGCAACGCCTGTTCCAGCGAAGGCAGCAGTGCCTTCACGCGATCGACGACCTCGATCACATTGGCGCCGGGCTGGCGCTGGATATTGAGCAGGATCGCGGGCGTGGATCCTACCCACGCGGCCTGCCGTATGTTTTCCGCATCCTGGCGGGCCGTTGCGACATCGCGCAGGCGCAGCGGCGCGCCGTTCTCGTAGGCGATGATCAGCTGCTCGTAGTCGGCGATGGAGCGCAGCTGGTCATTGGCGTTGATGGTCGTCGAGCGTTCCGGGCCGTCCAGATTGCCTTTGGGCTGATTCACATTGGCGCCGACGATCGCCGAGCGCAGGCTGGCAAGCGTCAGGTTGTGCGCGGCCAAGGCCTGCGGATTCGCCTGTATGCGCACAGCGGGCCGCTGGCCGCCGGCGATGCTGACCAGGCCGACACCCGTGATCTGCGACAGCTTTTGCGCCACGCGTATGTCGATCAGGTCTCGCACTTGGTGCAGGGGCAAGGTCGGCGATGTCACTGCCAGACTGATGACGGGCGTATCGGCTGGGTTGACCTTGTTGTAGATCGGCGGCGCAGGCAAGTCATTGGGCAGCAGGTTGGAGGCAGCATTGATGGCGGCTTGGACTTCCTGCTCGGCCACATCCAGTGGCAGGTTCAGATCAAACTGCAAGGTGATCAGCGACGATCCCCCAGAGCTGGACGAGGTCATCTGGGACAGCCCCGGCATCTGTCCGAATTGCCTTTCCAGCGGCGAGGTCACCAGAGCCGTCATGACGTCCGGACTTGCCCCTGGGTAAAGAGTCGTGACCTGTATCGTCGGATAGTCCACCTGCGGCAACGCCGACACCGGCAGCAGGCGGTAGGCCATCAGCCCGGCGATCAGCAATGCAACCATCGCCAGCGTGGTGGCGACGGGGCGCAGGATGAAAATGCGTGACAGATTCATGGCGCCCGGCCTATCGGCGCACGCCGCGCGCGCTGCCTGCTGCCCCGGAAGCCGCTGCGGCGGGCTGCGGCGCAGCTGCGGCCAGGTTGCCGGCCACCACTTCCACCTGCGCACCTTCGCGCAGCCTGTCCACGCCCTCAGTCACCACCCGTTGCCCGGTCTCCAGGCCGGACTGGACCGCGACCACGCGACCATCCACCAGACCGGTGGTGATCGGCTGTATATGCACTTTGTCGCCTTCGCCGACTTGATAGACGAAAGCGCCTATGGAGCCTTGCTGCACGGCCTGTGTCGGAATCAGCAGGGCTTGCGTCGTGGCGACGCGCAGCCGTACGTTCACGAACTGGTTGGGAAACAGGGATTCGTCTTCATTGGGAAAATCCGCCCGCAGCTTGACGGTGCCCGTAGCCACGTCGATCTGATTGTCCACGGATGCCAGTTCGCCGACCGCCAGCTTTTGCAGATCGTCGCGCCCGTATAGCTCGACCGGCAGCTTGCTTCCCGCACGCAATTGCGCCAGCACATCGGGCAATTGTGCCTGGGGCAGCGTGAACAGGACGGAGATCGGCTGCGTCTGGGTAATCACAACGATGCCGTCGGTATTGGAAGCGTTGATGATATTGCCCTCGTCCACCTTGCGCAGCCCCAGCCGCCCTGTAATCGGCGCGGTGATGCGGGTGAAGCTCAATTGCAGCTTTGCGCTGTCGACCGCTGCCTGATCGCTCTTGATCGAGCCCTGCAATTGCTGTACCAGCGCCGCCTGCGCGTCGACTTGCTGTTTGGCGATGGAGTTCTGCTTGTAAAGCAACTGGTAGCGCTGCAAGTCGCGTTGCGCATTCTGCAATTGCGCCTGATTCTGTTTCTGCTGCCCCAGCGCCTGGTCCAGCTGGACCTGATAGGTCCGCGGGTCGATGACCGCAAGCAGGTCGCCTTCTTGCACTTTCTGTCCGTTTTCGAAAGCGATGTCTTGCAGCTCACCGTCCACACGGCTGCGAACGGTAACCGTTTTATAGGCGGTCACCGTGCCTATGGCTTTGAGCGTGTGCGTAATCGGGCCGGATTCGACAGTGGCAACCTTGACCGGCACCGCCATGTTGGGCATGCCCCGGCCGACGGCGCCGCCGCGCCCAGCCGGCCCCGGGCCTGCAGCGTGCTTTTGCCAGTACCAATAGCCGCCGGCGGCGAGCAACAGCAGTACGACAACCCAAAGCCAGCGGCGCCGGCCGCGGTGGGAACGCTCGGGTCTGGATGCCGGCATGCACTGTTCTCCGTATTGATGCGAAACAGGCTCTATTTTCGCCTATTGGCGGGAGACAGACAGCGAAAGCTGACAGAATGAAATGAGGCGCAACAACTTTCGACCTTCTATGGCGCCCACGAAGAACGCCCGGCGCCAAATCTGATTACCAAGCGCGGGTATCGATAGCGGGAACAGACCTAGACGTTGCAGCGCGCGAGCTTGAATGAGATATCCGAGGTGACCGGCTGTGGTTTCAGTTCGCGGTCCTGTGTGGCGAAACGAACCCAGATGACGTATTTATTGGCGCTCATTTCGGGAAAGATATTGAGCGCGTTGTCTACCCACACCCGCAAGAGCTGGAAAACCTTGCCGCCCAGCATTTCCTGATAGGCGCCCTGGCGCGCCACGGCATCGACCACATCGCCGGAATCGCGCAGTACCCGCAGGATCAGGGCCAAGCCTTTGTACAGCGGCAAAAACGGGGTGATCCAACGCCGCAAATCCATGGTTCGTGCCTCGAGGGGCTTGAGCTGCCAGGAAAAATAGGACGGCATATCCACCTGTGATGATCCGCCCGGCACTGCCAGCCGGCCCCGCAGGCTGGCCAGCCATTCGTTATCCCGCAATTCCTGGCCGATGCGGCCCTGCGCGCCAAGCTCTGTGGCGGCGCCCTGGATTTCGCCCAGCATGGCGTCCAGTGTCCCGGCGTCCACACCCGGGTGCTGGCGCAGCGCGCCCAATGCAACGCGCTGGCGTTCGAGGTCTTGGAGCACGGCGCCGCGCAAATCGGTACGGTCGCAAACATCGAGCAAATCGAACAGTGTCGCCACCGATATCTGGTGATGATGGACGTCAGTGCCCTTGGCGAAGAAGAACAGCCTGTCGAACAGATGCTCGACCCTGAGCAGGGCCCTTACGCGTTCGTTGCAAGGATATTCATAGAGAATCACTCGACCAAAAACCTTATCAAAGACTAGTAGGGATTACCGGCGAGGCGGCCTGCTGCCGTGCCTGAGTGCACCAGAACTCGTGCAGGACACGGACACGGCCGACGAGTTCGTCAGGGCTGGTGCGCCCATCGTTCAACACGATATCGTCGGCGGCGGCCAGACGATCTTCGCGCGAAGCCTGAGCAGACATGATACGCGTTATCACTTCTTGAGTCAGCCCGCTGCGGGCCTGTACCCGCTGGATCTGGGTGTCGGGATCGCAGTCCACCACGCATATCCGATCCACCCTGCCCCGCCAGCGCCCCGACTCAACGAGCAAAGGCACGACGATCACAAGATAGCATCCCTGAGCGGTCTGCGCCCGCTTTTCTGTAAGCAAACCTATCATGGGATGGATGATGGCTTCCAGCTGCTGCCTGGCTTCCGGGCTGTTGAAGACCAATTCACGCATGGCCTGGCGATCCAGCGCGCCAGTGGGCGCAATGACGTCGGCGCCGAAGTGCAGCCGTATAGGCTCGATGGCGGCGCCACCGGGCGCAGTGAGTTCGTGCGCGATAACGTCCGTATCGACCACGGCGGCAC
>JAEWEH010000364.1 GCA_023389535.1 Pseudomonadota bacterium | reverse complement strand
CCGCCTTGGTGGATGTGCTGGGCGGCCAAGTGCCGATAGGCGTATTCGGCCTGGCGCCCGCCTTGCCCCACATCAAATCGGGCAAATTGCGGGCGATCGCCGTGACAAGCGCGACGCGGTCGCCCGTGTTGCCCGATGTTCCCACTGTCGCAGAATCCGGTTTTCCGGGGTTTTCGTCCGTGCAGTGGTTTGGCGTGGCGGCGCCTGCGGGCACGCCTGCCGAAGTCATAGCCAAGCTGAATCAGGGGGTCGTGAACGTGCTCAAAGAGCCTCAGGTCATCGATCGCTTGAACGCGCTGGGAGCGCAGGTCGTGGCCGACACTTCAACACAATTTTCTCAGTATATCCAGCAAGATACGGAACGCTGGACAGGCATCATCAAGGATTCCGGCATCAGGCTCGAATAGTTTCTAAGCGGATAAGTCATGCAGCGCAAACCTAATATTCTCATCATTACGTCGGATCAACAGCGGGGCGACTGTTTCGGCTTCGAGGGCCGCAAGGTCAAGACGCCCCACCTTGACGAACTCGCCCGGGGCGGCACACGGTTTTCGGCGTGCATTACGCCGAACGTGGTATGCCAGCCTTCACGGGCGTCCTTGTTGACGGGCCTGCTGCCGCTAACCCATGGTGTCAGCGATAACGGCATCGACTTGCTTCCCGAAATCGGCGAAGCCGGCTTTGCCGGCGTGCTGTCTCGCCGGGGCTATCGCACCGGCCTGATAGGCAAGGCGCATTTTTCGACGTCGCATACTTTGGCTCCGACCGGCACGCCCGAGTGCCGCGCCAGCAGCGCCGGCCTTGGGGACGACTGGTATGGGCCCTATATGGGCTTCGAGCATGTCGAGCTGATGCTGGAAGGCCATAACCAATGGCCCCCCATGAAACCGCCCGCGGGGCAGCATTATGAGCGCTGGTACCACGCCGATGGGCGTGGCGACGAACGCACCCAGCTATACGCCACCCGCCTTCCGCCACTGACGACGGCGGTGCAGACCTGGCATTCGGCCTTGCCGCCGGCATGGCACAACTCCACGTGGATAGGCGACAGGACCATAGAATATCTGCGCAAGAACAGCGAGGAACCATTCTGCCTGTGGGCGTCCTTTCCCGATCCGCACCATCCTTTTGATGCTCCCGAGCCCTGGAGCCGTCTGCATCACCCGGACGAGGTCGACCTTCCGCCCCACCGGACCCTTGATCTGGACCGGCGCCCATGGTGGCACCGGACCAGTCTGGAAGGCAAGCCGGAAACGATAGAAAAATTTCGCAAGGAGCGGGAGGAGTTTTCGCGGATTCCGCCGCAGAGCGACGAGCAATTGCGGCACCTCATCGCCAATTATTACGGCATGATTTCACTGATAGACCATAACGTGGGCCGGATCATGATTGCCCTGCGGGAACTGGGCATAGCCGATGACACCATCGTCATCTATACGACCGACCATGGCGATTGGCTGGGCGACCACGGCCTGCTATTGAAGGGGCCGATGATGTACGAGGGCCTGCTGCGGGTAGGCATGATTCTGCAAGGCCCCGGCATTCCCGCGGGACAGGTCATCAGTGATCCGGTGTCTACCTTGGATCTCATGGACACGCTGTGCGATTACGCCGGTGCAAGCCCGGAGGGCCTGTTGCACAGCCGCAGCTTGCGCCCCTTGATCGAAGGCCGCGCGACCCGCGACTTTGCCTATAACGAGTGGGATCTAAGGGCGTCGCGCTGTGGCGTGGACCTGCGCCTGCGCACCATCAGGACAGGTTCGCACAAGATGACGGTGGAGCTCGATTCGGGCGCCGGCGAGCTCTATGATCTGAGGAATGATCCGTTCGAGCTGATCAACCGCTTTGACGACCCCGGCTATGCCGCGGCGCGGCGGGAGATGCTCGACATGATCGCCAGCCGGCCGCAGGATGTACGCACGCCGCCGCTGGAACAGGTCGGGATGGCATAGGCAGCGCCTGGCAGCGCCCGGCGGGGCCTGTCGGTTCAATGGCTATGCCCGCTACGCCGCCGATGCCGAGGTAGAGCGGGCGTGGGCTATTTCCCTGGCCACCTCCGAAAAGGCCTTTACTCCCATCGAGGCATCGCCCTTGCGCCAGGCCAGGGCGATGGTCGCCATCGGCAGGTCTTCCAGCAAGGGACGATAGACGACCTCCGGCATTTGGATTTTCTGAACGGATTCGGGGACGATCGAGATGCCCAGGCCAGCGCCGACAAGGCCGATGACATTTTGCATCGGCGCGGCCTCTTGCGCGATGAGTGGCAAGAAACCAAAAGCCTGGCAGATGTCGCTGATCTGTGTCCGGAAACCCGAACCGCCTCGTTCCGGAAACATGATGAACCGATCTTCGGCCAGTTCATGGACCGAAATGCGGTCAGCCCTCGCCAGCCTATGATCGGCAGGAAGGGCCACGATGAATTTCTCGTGGAAAATCGCCTCGAACGCGATGTCCTTGTCGATGACGGGCAAACGCAAAAAACCTATGTCTATGCGCCCGTCCCGCAGGGCGGCGGTTTGTGTGGGCGCATCCATTTCCCCCAGTGTCAATTCGACATCGGGGTACTTGCTATGGAATTGGCGCAGTACCCAGGGCAAGAACGAATAGCTGGCCGATCCCACGAATCCTATTGAAAGCCGACCGATCTCTCCCCGATCAACACGTTGCGCCAGATGCGCGGCGCGCTTTGCCTGCTCCAGGACCAGAGCCGCCTGCTGCTTGAAGACCTCGCCCGCCAGGGTGAGCGACACCTGGTGCTTGGAGCGCTGGAACAGCTGGGCGCCCACCAGCTCCTCAAGATTTCGTATCTGTTTGCTCAATGCGGGCTGAGCGATGTGCAGCTTTTCAGCGGCGCGGCTGAAATTAAGGGTCTCTGCGACGGCGAGAAAGTATCGTAAATGCCGTAGTTCCACGACGCTACATCCCGTATTGTTTCAAGCCATCCAGGTCCAGTACCTGAACGGCGCCGTACTCTACCTTCAGCAGTTCCGCCG
>JAEWEH010000334.1 GCA_023389535.1 Pseudomonadota bacterium | reverse complement strand
GCGTATAGCTCGGTAACGCCGCGCTGATCGATACGGGTAACAACTAGCCCCCGGCGCGGCTCATGCGTCAGCAAACCCTCGTCTTCAAGACGCTTCAGTGCTTCCCGCACCGGCGTGCGGCCCATGTTCAGAAGTTGGGCGACATTGACTTCACGCAGGCGATCGTCGGCGGCAAAATCGCCCACCAGTATGCGTCGCTTGATTTCGTTATAGGCCGCAAGCGATTGAGAGTTTTTCTTTGAAATGGGCATGAATATATAAATCTGGCCGACGCCTTGGCCGCGTTTCAAAAGAAGGGCACATCGGGAATATCAGGGCGCATCTTCACCCGGTGCTCGTTTTCTATATTATTGCATACAAAAATATGCAAAAACAAGAAATCGACACGATTGCGCAGCGCCTGCAGTTCATGAGTCATAGGACGCGGCGGGCGAATCGGCCCGCTTCCAGCGGGATAACTAGCGGCTGCACGCCGGCGCAGCCCTGCACAAGCACAGCAAAGCCCGTACACTAAAGTGTCCGATACACTAAAGGTTGCACGTGGCCGACATAGTCCAACTACGATCGGAAGGCTTGTATTGCCCTGCGGGGGATTTCCATATCGACCCCTGGGCGCCGGTGCCGCGCGCCGTCATTACGCACGGCCATGGCGATCATGCGCGCGTGGGCATGGGCCAATATCACACCACTCGTGAAGGGTTGCCCATACTGCAATGGCGCTTGCAGGAACAGGAATATCAAATCCATGACTATGGACAGCCATTCCGCTTGGGAAATGCACGCGTTTCGCTGCATCCGGCAGGGCACGTGCTGGGCTCGGCTCAAGTGCGCATCGAGGTCGACGGCGAAATATGGGTAATCTCCGGCGACTACAAGCGCCAGCCTGATCCCACATGCGAACCTTTCGAGGTCGTGCCTTGCGACACGTTCATTACCGAATCCACCTTCGGCCTGCCCATCTACCGCTGGCCTGATACCGGCGACGTGGCGCGCGACATTGTGGATTGGCGTGAACACTGCGCGGCACGCGGCCAGGCTGCCATCTTGTATTGCTATGCGCTGGGCAAGGCGCAGCGGGTCCTGGCTGAACTGATGGCGCATACCGACAAGCCGGCCTTGCTGCACGGCGGCATTGCGAGCGGTGTGGACGTCTATCGGCGTGCCGGCATACCGATGCTGGCCACGCAGTTGGTCAGCGTAGCGGCTCGCGGCGGCGATTACGCCGGCGAACTGATCCTGGCGCCGCCTTCGGCTGCCGGCAGCGCATGGCTGCGCCGCTTCCGTAACGCCCAGCATGGCTTCGCTTCCGGCTGGATGCGCGTGCGCGGCAACCGCCGGCGCCGCAATATGGATCGCGGCTTTGTCATTTCCGATCACGCGGATTGGCCGGGACTTATGCAAACCATACGCCAGACCGAGGCGCGACGTATCATCGTCACGCATGGAGACACGCACGCCTTGGTGCAAGCGCTGAACGAAGAGGGCATATCCGCCGAGGCGCTCAGTACTCAGTACGGCGAGGACGATTAAGGCATGGAGCGCGTCGCCGACCTCTATCAGGAACTGGACCGCAGTACCGCCACGTTGGACAAGCGTGCTGCATTGGTGGCCTATTTTCGCGATGCGCCGCCGCGTGATGCGGCCTGGGCCTTGTATCTGCTGTCCGGCAAAAAGATCACCAGCGCGAAGCGCAAAATTGCGTCCACGGGCGAATTACGTGAATGGATAGCGCAAGAAACGGGTATGCCGAGCTGGCTCATCGAGTCCAGCTACGACCATGTCGGCGACTTCGCCGAGACCCTGGCATTGCTCTTGGATGATCCGGCCGACAGCCCCACAGATGTTTCCTTGGCCGATTGGATAGAGGACCGGCTGCTGCCGGTCGCCAATAAAGATAGCGACATTCGCCGGGAAACGGTCGTTGCCGCCTGGCGCAGCTTGCCTTTTGGCCAACGCCTGCTCTTTAATAAAATGTTGACCGGCTCCTTGCGCGTCGGCGTTTCGACCCGGCTGGTGCAGCAGGCGCTGGCGGCACTCTCCGGTGTAGACATCGCACGCATCGCGCAACGCATGCTCGGCAGCTGGCTGCCATCGCCCGCTTTTTTGCGCGACCTGCTATCGAAAGAAGATTTGCCCGGCGACAGCCACCAGCCCTATCCCTTCTTCCTGGCCTCGCCGCTGGAAGGCGAGCCGGAAGCTTTGGGCGACATCGAAGACTGGATGTTGGAGTGGAAGTGGGACGGCATCCGCCTGCAGTTGCTCAAGCGCCATGGGGGGATCGCACTTTGGTCTCGGGGCGAGGAACGACTGGATGGTCGCTTCCCGGAGATTGAAGCCGCCGCTGTGGGGCTGGCCCAAGACTGCGTATTGGACGGCGAGTTGCTTGCCTGGAAAGAGGGCGATGAAGGGCCTTTGCCTTTCGCCGCCTTACAAACCCGCATACAACGGCTCAAACCCGGGCCCAAGTCACTGCAGCAGGCGCCGGCCCGGGTACTTGTTTATGACTTGCTGGAACTGGACGGCCAGGATTTAAGGGGATTGCCACAGCACGAGCGCCGTGCAGCGCTTGAAGCATTGCTTGCGGCCAGCCCGGAACATCCCCGTATTGCCCTGTCGCCAGTTTTGCGGGCCACCGACTGGCAGGAAGCCGCGGCTTGGCGCGCCGGTTCGCGGGAACGCAATGTCGAAGGCTTGATGCTTAAGCGTCGCGTTGCGCCTTACCAGGTGGGCAGGAGGCGCGGCGATTGGTGGAAGTGGAAAATCGACCCGCTGACCATCGACGCAGTGCTGTTGTACGCGCAGCCCGGCCATGGACGGCGCAGTACCCTGTACACCGACTATACATTCGGCGTATGGGACGGCGACGCCCTGACACCCATCGCGAAAGCCTACTCGGGCCTGAGCGACAAAGAAATCCTGGAACTGGACAAATGGATACGGGCCCACACTTTGGAGCGGTTCGGGCCCGTCAGATCCGTTGAGCCCGTACATGTCTTCGAGCTGGGGTTCGAAGGCGTCAATATTTCCAAGCGGCACAAGTCCGGCGTGGCCGTCCGCTTTCCAAGGATGCTGCGGTGGAGGCTGGATAAACCCGCAGCAGAGGCCGACCGGCTGGAGACGCTGAAGGCTTTGGCGAAATAAAAGGCCAGGGGCAATGCATTGCCCCCGCCATGAATCTTTCGATCTGCCTTTAATCCACCGACGCGCCCGATTGCTTCACTGCCTTGCCCCACTTGTCTACTTCTGTAGTGATGAAGGCCTTGGCATCCGGCAGGTTCAAGGGCATGGGCTGCGCACCCCGGTCATGGAATACTTTCTGAACGTCGGCCGAATTCAGGATGCCGACGACTTTCTGGTTCAGAAAGTCCACGATCTCGGCCGGTGTATCT
>JAEWEH010000308.1 GCA_023389535.1 Pseudomonadota bacterium | reverse complement strand
CCCGACATCGGCCTGAAAGTCATGATGAACGTGGGTAACCCCCAACTGGCCTTCGACTTCTCGCAGATCCCCAACCACGGGGTAGGCCTCGCGCGCCTGGAATTCATCATCAACAACAACATCAATGTCCACCCCAAGGCGGTGCTCGACTACCCCAATGTGGATAGCGAGCTCAAGCAGGCCGTGGAATCCGCGGCCCGCGGCTATGCCAGTCCGCGCGCTTTCTTCGTGGAAAAGCTGGCCGAAGGCGTAGGCACGCTGGCTGCCGCGTTCTACCCCAAACCGGTCATCGTGCGTTTGTCCGACTTCAAGTCGAATGAATACCGCAAGCTGGTGGGCGGTTCGCGCTACGAGCCCGAAGAAGAAAACCCTATGCTGGGTTTCCGCGGCGCATCGCGCTATATCTCGGACGACTTCGAGGAATGCTTCCGTATGGAATGCGAAGCGCTCAAGAAAGTACGCGACGACATGGGCCTGACCAACGTCGAGATCATGGTGCCTTTCGTGCGTACCTTGCAGCAAGCGGCCAAGGTGGTCGACTTGCTCGCGCACAATGGCCTGGCGCGCGGCGAAAATGGCCTGCGCCTGATCATGATGTGCGAAGTGCCTTCGAACGCCATCCTGGCCGAGGAATTCCTGCAGTACTTCGACGGCTTCTCCATCGGCTCGAACGACATGACCCAGCTTACCCTGGGCCTGGACCGCGATTCCGGCATGGAACTGCTGGCAGCGGATTTCGACGAGCGCGACGAGGCCGTGCAATTCATGCTGCGCCGGGCCATACAGGCTTGCCTGAAGGCTGGGAAGTACGTGGGCATCTGCGGCCAGGGCCCCAGCGACCACCCGGACCTGGCCGACTGGTTGCGCGATGAAGGCATTCTGTCCATGTCGCTGAACCCGGACACGGTGGTCGATACCTGGCAGCGGCTGGCCAAGTAACAAAGAAGACCAGGCGCCCGGCTTGTATCAAGCCGGGCGTAGCTTTTTATCGAACGGCCCCGTGAGTAGAGTGGGCGCAAATATATGCCGCCGGGAAACTAAAGCCTGACCGGCGCACCTCGACGCCACCTTCCAGGATAGCGCCTGATATTTATTGCCTGGGCGCCGCGCCATAAGCGCGCATGAAAACATCCACGATGCATTGCGCCTTGCTATTCGTTTCCTGATCGCTATACGTCTTTTGCGCGCCCAGAAGGTTGCGGATGATGTCGATCTCGCATAGGGCGCGCAGGTGTGCAGCCATCACACCGGGATCGGCGTCGCTGCGCAAAGTGCCTTTTGCAACCTCTGCGCGCAAGACTTCGCCGATTTCGATCCAGACTTCACGGGTTCCTTCTTCGTAGAGCTGCCGGCCTACATTCGTCGTGCCGCTGACCGAAATCGCGACCCGCATTATCCCTACGGTATCGGGCAGGGCGATGAGCTTAAGCAGCGACGCGACGAAGCGGTGCAACTGCGTGGGTAGATCCCCCGTCGCGTGCAGCAGACGCAAAACCGCCTGCCTGGGCGTAGTGGCCGCCATGATCCTTCAAGGATGCTCCCTGGCGCCGGTGTACCGGCAGCCCGCCGCGCCGATAGACGCCGCTTGGCCCCAGGGCGAAGCTTATGCGCCGGACACCCTGGCCGGCAGCGCCGCCGATATCGGCTGGAAAACCTTCTTCAAGGACCCGGCCTTGCAGCAATTGGTTGGCATGGCGCTGGAGAACAACCGCGACCTGCGGGTGGCTGCATTGAACGTAGAGGCCTACCAGGCCCAGTATCGCATCCAGCGTGCGGAGATGTTTCCTTCGCTTGATGCGGCGGGCGGTGGCGCCCGCCAGCGGGTGCCGTCGGATCTGTCGCCCACCGGCGTCGCCAACATCAGCAGCCAGTACGATGTGGGGCTATCCACGTCGTACGAGCTCGATTTATTTGGGCGTGTGCGCAGCTTGAATCGCCAGGCCCTGGAAGCTTATCTGGCGACCGAAGAGGCGCGACGCAGCACGCACATCAGTCTGGTGGCCAGCGTTGCCAATGCCTACCTCCGGTTGCAGGCCGATCAGTCTCTGTTGGGATTGACACGCAACACGTTGGGCGCGTACGAACACACCTTGTCACTGGTGCAAAGCAGTTTTGAAGCAGGCGTCGCGTCGGCAATGGAAGTGCGCCAATCCAGGACAGCCGTGGACGAAGCCAAAGCGCAACTGCAGCGTTATACCCGACAGATCGCTACCGACATCAATGCCTTGCGTCTATTGGTGGGCGGACCTTTGCCGGGCGACCTGCCCGCAGCGTTGGACATCAACGATTCTGTTCTGGCCGAGGTTCCGGCTGGATTGCCGTCCGACCTGTTACAGCGTCGCCCGGACATCCGCGCGGCAGAGCACTTGTTAATCGGCGCCAATGCGAATATTGGCGCAGCGCGCGCGGCCTTCTTTCCGAGCATACGCCTGACAGCGGCTGCGGGTACTGCCAGTGCCGAGATATCGGGCCTGTTTGATGGTGGGTCGGGTGTCTGGAATTTTGTGCCGCAAATCAGCCTGCCTATTTTCCAGGCGGGGCGTCTACGCGCCAATCTGGATTATGCCGAGATTCAAAAAGACATCCGTATTGCCCAATACGAGCAGGCCATACAATCAGCCTTCAAGGAAGTATCGGACAGTCTTGCTGCGCGCGGCACTTATAGCAAGCAGTTGGCGGCCCAGCGCGACCTGGTCCGCAATACGACCGAATACTTCCAAATGGCTGACCAGCGTTACCAGGAAGGAATAGACAGCTATCTGAATGTGCTGGACGCGCAGCGACTGTTGTTCAATTCGCAGCAACAGTTGGTGCAGGACCGCCTGGCGCAGTTAAGCAGCGAAGTGGGCCTGTACAAGGCACTGGGCGGTGGCTGGTCGGCCGAAGGTACAGTGGGACAGCCGGATAATCCTCCAGCGGACCCGGCTGGGTGAGTGGTGTACGGCGAATGAGGTGTACCGCCTGGTCGGGTGCACTGGGCTGTCTTCGGGACGGCAGGCCTGTATCATGGGTGGCAAGGACGTCTGTCCCCCGTCAACCAGCAAGGAGCAGCCATGACGGATAATGAAGCGCATAAGGTGGTCATTGTAGGGGGTGGGGCGGGTGGCCTGGAATTGGCCTGCAAGCTGGGGCGCAAGTTCGGGCCGCAGCATGTCGTACTGATCGACAAGGACGGCGGCCATATCTGGAAGCCCTCACTGCACGAGGTGGCTGCCGGTACGCTGGACATTCACCGCGAAGGGCTGTCTTATTTCATGCTGGCCAAGGATTGCGGCTTTACCTTCGTCCTGGGCGAATTCGAGACCCTGGATCGGCAGTCCAGAACCGTCCATGTCAAAGCGGTGGTATCCGATACGCAACAGGAAATCTTCCCCGCGCGCGATATTCCCTACGATACCTTGGTGCTGGCGGTCGGTAGCAAATCCAATTTCTTCAACACGCCGGGCGCGGAGGAATTCGCCATTGCACTGGATTCCACCCAGGAGGCCGAGCGCTTCCGGCTGCGATTGCTGCACGAAATCGTTGCCGCCAGCCGCCGCAAGGCCGATGATCCCGGCCATGTGCTGCACATCGGCATTGTGGGCGGCGGGGCAACGGGGGTGGAGCTGGCCGCAGAACTGCTGGAAGCTTTCTCAGACAGCGTGTTCTATGGCATTCATACGCTGCAGCCGGGCAAGGACATCCGCATTCTGTTGCTGGAAGGAGGGCAGCGCATTCTCTCCGCGCTGCCGGAAAAGATGTCGGCCGCCGCGCAGCAGTTGCTGATCGACCGTGGCGTGGCCGTGAAAACCTCGGTACGGGTCGCCGCCGTCGAGCGCGATGCACTGGTCGACAGCGAAGGCAATCGCTATCCGGCCCAGCTCTGTGTCTGGGCGGCGGGTATCAAGGCGCCCGATTTTCTCGCCGGCCTGGGGCTGGGCGCCAATCGCGTCGGCCAGATCGTCGTCGATGGCAGCCTGCGCACAACGGATCCTGCCATCTTTGCCTTCGGCGATTGCGCTCAGGCGCCCTGGGTCGGGACGGAACGCCACTTGCCCGCGCGTGCGCAAGTGGCGCATCAGCAAGCGGATTTCCTGCTGGAGACCATGGCGAAAAGAATCCGGGGCGAAAGGCCAGCGGGGACGCGCGAGTTCCGCTTCCGCGACTATGGCTCCCTGGTTTCCGTAGGCCATAGCCGTGGCGTGGGCAGCCTGATGGGCGTGCTGTCGGGCAAGAACTGGTTTGTGGAGGGGATGCTGGCGCGGCTCATGTACATGAGCCTGCACTTGATGCATCATTGGGCCGTGTTGGGACCTGTACGCACAGGCTTGCTGGCGATAGGGCGGCTATTGCTCAAGCGCAGCGCTCCACGGGTGAAGCTGCATTAAAATCATTCGTGTGCAATTAAGGGCCACGGCCTGCTTGCGCAATCATGGCTAACCGAACACGCCACTGAAATCATGACTTATCATGCACAGCTCGCCTCCACGCTGGGCGATATCCTGCTTTGCTCCGATGGGACACATCTGACCGGACTCTATTTTGTCGGCCAGAAGGACTGCCCCGCGGTGGGCGGCTTGCCGCCGCCCCGGCGGGCGGATCCCACCGCCGGTTCGCTGTCCGGCATGCCGTTGAAACGCTTCAAAGCATATCGGCAGGCGCCGGGCACCAATCTTTTCAGTCCCGAGAACTTGCAGCGGACGGCTGCGGGCGCCACGGGAGACACGACGACTGCGCCGTTATGTAACGCAGCCCTGGGTCCTGTGCGCGAACCGGACCGCGAGGCCTTGGGCCAGCCGCGTTTCGAAAAGGATGGCATGCCAGCCGGCGCGCGGGCCGTCTTCGAGCAGGCGCGGGAAGAACTCGACGACTATTTCAACCATGGCCGCCAAGTATTTTCAGTTCCCTTGCTGCTGCAGGGCACGGATTTCCAGAAGAAGGTCTGGAAGGCTTTGCTCGACATACCTTATGGCCACTGTGTTTCCTACGGAGATGTGGCGATGGCGGCAGGCCTGACGGCCCAGCATGGCCGACCGGTCGGCACAGCAGTCGGCCGCAATCCCGTGACCATCATGGTTCCCTGCCATCGTGTGTTGTCCCATGCCGGCAGGCTCA
Organism: Pseudomonadota bacterium; assembly: GCA_023389535.1. Lineage (GTDB taxonomy): Bacteria > Pseudomonadota > Gammaproteobacteria > Burkholderiales > Burkholderiaceae_B > UBA6240. The sequence continues at coordinate 4,354 of JAEWEH010000308.1, read as the reverse complement.
ATGGCTATACCGGTGGGCTGGAACGCAAGTTCGCCTTGCTGGAACTGGAAGGCTTCACCCTGGCGTAAGCGCCACCCATCTATCGGCGTCGGGTCAGGCGTCCTTCTTGTTCCGCAGGTCGTGCTTCATCAGGCGCTGTTTTTCGCGCTGCCAGTCTTTCTCGCGTGCGGTGTCGCGCTTATCGTGCATTTTCTTGCCCCGCCCCAGGCCAAAATCCAGCTTGATGCGCCCGTTTTTATAGTGCAGGTTCAGTGGCACCAGCGTGTAGCCGCGCTGTTCGACCTTGCCGATCAGCTTGCTGATCTCTTCGGCCTTCAGCAGCAGCTTGCGTGTGCGCGTTGCGTTGGGGTGGATATGCGTGGAGGCGGTAGGCAGCGGGCTGATATGCATGCCCATGATCCAGAGTTCGCCGTCGCGCACAATGACATAGCTTTCCTTCAACTGCACATGCCCCGCACGAATGGCCTTGACTTCCCAACCCTCCAGTACGAGGCCGGCTTCGTAGCGGTCCTCGATGAAGTAGTCGTGCGTGGCTTTGCGGTTGTCGACGATGCTCATGAATGATACGGTTTAAGACTGTAAAATCAATACATTCTATCCATTAACGACTTTCAATGCATAAAGTACAGCGCTCCGTCCTAGTCCCCTACAGCCGCGCCCAAATGTTTGATCTGGTGGCCGACGTCGCCAAGTACCCGGATTTCATGCCCTGGTGCGGCGGCGCCGTGGTGCACCGGCAGGACGAGCATGGCATGGAAGCGTCCATCACGATCAGCATCGCCGGCATCAAGCAGACCTTCACCACGCGCAACGAACACGACTATCCGCGCCTCATTACCTTTCATTTGGTCAATGGGCCGTTTTCCACCTTGACCGGAACCTGGGATTTTCAAGAGCTGGCCGAGGACGCCTGCAAGGTGATCTACACCATGGAGTATGCTTTTTCCAGCCGCGGCCTGGAGGCGGTGGTCGGCCCCATATTCAACCGCATCGCCACCAGCTTCATCGATTCCTTCACGCAGCGCGCGCAAGCCGTCTATGGCGACTGATCAACTGACCGTACAAATCATTTATGCCGAGGCCGGCGCCGTGTGGTCGGTGGATGTCATGCTGCCGCCCGGCGCGACGGTGGACCAGGCACTGCAAGCCAGCCATTTTGCGCAGGTCTTTCCGAATTATCCCGGCGATCATCCCAGAACCGGTATTTTTGGCAAAGCATGCCCGCTCGATCAGACGCTGGCCGATGGTGACCGCGTGGAAATCTACCGGCCTCTGGTGTTTGACCCAATGGAATCGCGCCGGCGGCGGGCCGAACACCGCGAGGCCTTCATGATCAAGCCGCGGAATCGGCCCAAGCGCCGCAAGGCCAAGCTTGCTGCCGGCCTGGCGCCCAAAGACGATTAGAAACGACGATTGTCACGCATGCGACAAAACAATATCGAACCAGGCGTTATGGTAGGGAACATGACAAAATAAAGCCGCCCGCCCGGTAATGCCCACAGGAGACAAGCACATGGATTTTCGCCTTAGCGATGAACAACAGGCCTTTGCCCAGGCCGCCCGGGATTTTGCGGTGGGCGAACTGGAGCCCAACGCCGCGCGATGGGATGCGGAAAGCATCTTTCCCCGATCGACCTTTGCCCGTGCCGGTGAACTGGGCTTCTGCGCCATTTATGCGCCCGAATCCATAGGCGGGCTGGGCTTGCCGCGCCTGGATGCTACCCTGGTGTTCGAAGAAATGGCGGCCGTGGACCCATCTACGGCCGCCTTTCTGACCATACACAACATGGCCACCTGGATGGTAGGCAACTGGGCCAGCGAGTCGGTGCGCCAGGCCTGGGGGCCGCTGCTGGCGTCGGGGGAAAAGCTCGCTTCCTATTGCCTCACCGAGCCCGGTTCCGGTTCGGATGCGGCGTCGCTGTCGACGCGCGCTGAAAAGCGCGGCGCCGCCTATGTGCTCAACGGCTCCAAGGCCTTCATTTCCGGTGCTGGCGACACGGATGTGCTGGTTGTCATGGCCCGTACGGGCGACGCCGGCCCGCGCGGTGTGTCCGCGTTTGTGGTGCCGGCCGACACCGCGGGCATTACTTACGGGCGCAAAGAACACAAAATGGGTTGGAACAGCCAGTCCACCCGGCCCATCACGTTTGAAAATGTAGAGATCCCGGCAGATTGCCTGCTTGGCAACGAGGGCGACGGCTTCAAATTCGCCATGCAAGGGCTGGATGGCGGGCGCATCAATATTGCGACCTGTTCGGTGGGCGCTGCGCAAGGCGCGTACGAGGCCGCCCGCCGCTATATGGGCGAACGCAAACAGTTCGGCCAGCCACTGGCCGGTTTTCAGGCACTGCAGTTCAAACTGGTGGACATGCTGACCCATATCGTGGCGTCCCGCCAGATGGTCAGGCTGGCTGCTTCTAAACTGGACGACAAGGACCCGAACGCCTCGTCTTATTGCGCCATGGCCAAGCGTCTGGCTACCGACTTGTGCTTCCAGGCCTGCCTGGACGGGCAGCAGATCCATGGCGGTTATGGCTACCTGAAAGATTACCCGCTGGAACGTCTGGTGCGCGACACGCGCGTGCATCAAATCCTGGAAGGCACCAACGAAATCATGCGTGTGATTGTCGCACGGCACATATTGGAAAAAGGAGCCGACATCCGATGAGTCCTTCAGTACTGTTCGACGAAGCCGTGACGGGCAATGGCCTGAAGATCGGCATTGCCACACTGAACAAGCCATCAACCCTGAACGGCCTGACGCTGGATATGTGCGAATTGCTGGGCGAGCGCTTGCGCCAGTGGGAAACCGACGATGGCATTGTCTTGGTCGTCCTGCGCGGCGCCGGCGACCGGGCGTTCTGCGCGGGCGGCGATTTGCATGCCATGTATCAGGGCATGAAGGACAACACCGGTGGCGCCTGGGACAACGCCTATGCGCGCGAATTCTTCGCATCGGAATACCGCTTGGATTATCAAATTCACAGCTATCCGAAACCGCTGTTATGTTGGGGTAGCGGTATCGTCATGGGCGGTGGCGTGGGCCTGATGATGGGCGCCAGCCACCGGGTCGTGACCGAAACCACCCGTTATGCCATGCCTGAGATCAGCATAGGCCTGTTCCCCGATGTCGGAGGCACCTGGATGCTATCGCGGTTGCCGGGGGGCGTAGGGCTGTTCATGGCACTGACCGGTGCGCAATTGGGCGCATCCGATTGCCTGGTGCTGGGCCTGGCGGACTACATCGTCCCCGCGGACGGATGGGAAGCGCTGCAACAGCGCATCATCGGGCAAGCCTGGTCTACCGACAACCAGAGCAACCACGAGCAGCTGCGCAATCTGCTGTTGGCATCGCGGCCCGCAGAAAACCTTCCGCCAGGGCCGCTGCAAATCCATTTGAATGAGATTCGGCGCGTTTGCGATGGCTTTGATCTCTCGGCCATCGGCGCCGGTATCGCGGCATGGGCGCAGGGCGACGACCCATGGCTCAGACGCGCCGGATCCACTTTTGTGGCCGGCTCGCCAGGATCTGCCCGCTTGAGCTACGCGCTATTGCGCCGCGCCCGCTTGCAAAGCCTGGCCGATGTCTTTCGCCAGGAATATATTGTGTCCTTGCAATGCGGGGTACAGGGCGACCTGCAGGAAGGCATACGCGCCTTGCTCATCGACAAGGACAAGCAGCCCGCCTGGAACCCGCCGAGCCTCGAAACAGCGACCGAAGCCTGGGTGCAGCGTTTCTTCCAGCGGCCCTGGCCCGCATCCGTGCCGCATCCGCTGTCCGACCTTGGAGCGCCCGCAGATCCGGCCCATTAAGCAGTACAGCACCGTATGCATGATATGGATTCATAACAAAAGGAGAGACACATGACTTGCATCGCATTTATCGGCCTGGGACATATGGGCGCGCCCATGGCGCTCAATCTGGTCAAAGCCGGCCACGACCTGCTTGTCTATGATCTGGTGCCCGATGCCGTCCAGACATTGGCGCAGGCTGGCGCCAAATCGGCTGCGTCGGCCGCGGAAGCGGTACGCAACGCCGAAGTCGTGGTCACCATGCTGCCCGCCAGCAAACATGTGGAAGGCCTATACCTGGGGGAAAGCGGCTTGTTGGAGCACATTCCGGCCGGCACACTGGTCATGGAATGCAGCACCATTGCCCCCGAATCGGCCCGGAAGGTGGCCAAGGCCGCCAAAGACAAAGGCATACGCATGGTGGATGCGCCGGTTTCCGGGGGCACGGCCGGCGCCTCGGCCGGGACACTTACATTCATCGTGGGCGGCGATGCGGCCGACCTGGATGCGGCGCGGCCTTATCTGGAAAAAATGGGGAAAAATATCTTCCATGCCGGGCAGG
>JAEWEH010000304.1 GCA_023389535.1 Pseudomonadota bacterium | reverse complement strand
CCCTTGAGCCGCAATTCACCCATTAATTCATCATGAGTGATGTGCTCGCGGCGCATACCGCGCCTTTGCACCTGGCCGTCCTTGATCAGGCAGACGCGATCGGGCTCCAGGATGGCGCGGGCGGCGGGCACCCAGTAGCACAGGCGGTCTATGAACACGCTCCAGAATACGATGGTGGAGATCAGCACCATGCCTTCCAGCGTTGTCTTGTATTCCGCGGCCATGCCGTTCTGCGCCGCATCGGCGATCAAGACCAGGACCAGCACGTCCGATGCGCCTATCGCCCCGAAATCGCGCCGGCCCGCCAAGCGCAGCAGCGCAAAGATAAACCAATAAATAATCGTGCCGCGCACGATGAGTTCCAATGGCGACATGCTGAACCCAAAGATCGAGTCCCATTCCAGGTTCATGTTTCATTCTCCTTGCAGGCCGTGGAAGGTAGCGGACTCTTCGCTGACTTGAGCCGCCTCTTGCCCTATGCAGTAGTGGAACAGCCCGGACCTTCGTAATGCGTCCGGCTGATACAAGTGACGCCCGTCGAAAATGGCAGACTCCGTGAGGCAGGCCGCAAGCTGGTCCAGATCCGGTTCATTGAATTCCGGCCATTCGGTCAGCACGGCCAGTGCATCGCTTTGACGGCAGGCATCCAGCGCGGTGGGCGCTATGGACAGCTGCGGGTTGTCGATGGCGCGGCGCACGGCAGCGCTCGCGACGGGATCATACGCACACACGCTTGCGCCGGCGTCCAGCAGCAGCCTGATCAAGGCCAGGCTGGGTGCTTCGCGGATGTCGTCCGTACCCGCCTTGAAAGCCAGGCCCCATATCGCAATGCGGCGGTCGTTCAATTGCCCGTGGAAATAAACACGTATCGCTTCGAACAACAGCCGGATCTGGCGCTGATTGACCCGCTCCACACTGCGCAGCAGGCTGGCTGGTTCATTGCGGCTGCCTGCCATGCGGATCAGTGCGCGCATGTCCTTGGGCAGGCAAGAGCCGCCGTAGCCGGCCCCGGGCCGCAGGTAGCGGCTGCCTATGCGCGGGTCGGCAGCGGCGACCTTGCACATGGCCTGCACGTCGGCGCCCAGGCGAGCGGCGATGCAGGCCAATTCATTCACGACAGATATGCGAGCGGCTAGCATGGCGTTGCAGGCGTACTTCGCGAACTCGGCGCTACGCAAGTCCATCAGCATCGTTTTTTGCCCGTCGGGATCGAAAGCGGCGTAGGTGTCCTTGAGCACCTCCATGGCTTGCGGCGTTCTGGCGCCGATGACGATGCGCTCGGGGTGTCGAAAATCCTCCAGCGCGCGGCCCTCCGCCAGAAACTCCGGATTCGAAGCCACTTCGACCGGTGCGCTCGAACACACAGTGGCGGGGCGCCGATCGAAAATATCCTGCATGGTTTCGCAGGTACCGACCGGGGCGGTCGATTTGATCGCGACGATGCAGGCATGGTCCAGCGACCCGGCCAGCGCCGCCACGCAATTGAGCAGGCCCGAAGTGTCGGCACAGCCGTCGGCGGCGGAAGGCGTGCCCACGGCCAAGAGAATCAGGTGCGCGTCTTTGGTGCCGTCGTACAGGTCTAACGTGAAACGCAGTCGTCCCTCGCCGCGCATCCGGGCCACCAGCGGCATCAGTCCGGGTTCGTGAAATGGCGCCAGGCCTTGTTGGATGCGTTCCAGTTTGCTGGCGTTGTCGTCTATGCATACGACAGAATTGCCTGCTTCGGCCAGGCAGGCGCCCGTAACCAGGCCTACATAGCCGGTGCCTATGATAGCGACGTTCATAAGTGCTCCTGTACAAGATGCCCAGGGATGCGACCCATGTTGGGCACGCCCCGTTGCGCGCCGGCATCAAGCAAATGCTGTGCCCGCGCGGGCCGGCGCAAGGAGCAAGATCTACAGCATGATTCTTTTCGTCACGCTGGCCACGGGCCCCTGTAACAAGCGCGCCAGCGGGGCGGGCAGGTCCAGCGGCTTGATCAGCATCCGGGCCGCCATGTCGACAGGGTAATGACGCTTTACTTGGGTGCTGAGCATGGTCATCAGTTGCTTGAACGATTCGTAGCCCGCGTCTCCCTGGCGCTGGCGCGTCGCATAGGCATGCCGCAGCGCGCATTCCGCGTCGTCCTGGCGCGCTTCCAGCATGCGCCGTTTCAGCGCAGCCAATATCTTGATTCGGCCCGGCGGCTCGGCTGCGCTGTATTGCCGGAAGAAACGATAGAAGTACTTGTAGTGGCCCACTTCATCGCTGCGGATGCGCGCCACGATACCCGCGAGCACGGGCTCGTCGGTCAGCCGGCCCATGGCCTGGTAAAAGGTCGACGTGCCCGTCTCGACCACGCAACGCGCGACCATCTCCAGGCTGCGGCTGGGTTCGAATTCGTCCACGGTACACATGCGCGAATACTCGCCGAAAAATCCGTCGTAGGCGGCGTGCCAATCGAATTCGGGCCACACATGCAGGACATAATCCCGTAACACGTATCCATGGCGCACCTCTTCCGGCTTCCATTTGTCCGTCAGCCAGCCGACCACGTCGGCGTCGCCGTCAAAGTATTGGATCAGATTGTCGGTATAGAGGTCTGCAGCGATTTCGATGAAAGACGCAGCCGTCACCAGGTAGAACAGGTGCTGTTCGCCGCGCACCAGGCCGCAGTCAACTTCGTCGTAAGGAACGTTATCCAAAGTCCAGGGTGTTGCTGAGTGCATGGGCGAATGCATGTGGCCGGCTCTCCTGATCGCCTGTCGGTACGCGACATCTGTATATAGCATAACCGGAAGGACCGTTTTATTTGTATTGTATTGATACAAGCCCCATGCCATACTTGGCTCGCAACATAGCAGTAATCCGACGCCTACGGCTAGCGAAATTGATCCATGATATCGTCAGGCTCTTGCACTTCGTTCACCCCGTCGTCGCTGTTAACAGCCCGAATGTAACTAGCCTGAAAAACAGATGATGCATCCGCCCGTATTACCCGCAACCCTGATCGCCCGCTGGCTGCTCGTCCTGGTCATTCT
>JAEWEH010000300.1 GCA_023389535.1 Pseudomonadota bacterium | reverse complement strand
GGCATCAGCACCGCCGCGGTCAGCAAGCGCCTGGCACAGATGGAAGCGCGTCTGGGGGTCACGCTGGTGACGCGGACAACGCGGCGCATGCTGCTTACCCCCGAGGGCGAGCTGTATCTCGATCACGCGCGCCGCATTCTGGCGGATATCGAGGATATGGAGGAATTGCTGATCGGCGCGCAAGTAGAGCCGAAAGGCCTGCTGCGTGTGAATGCCTCTCCGGGATTCGGCCGCAGCCATGTCGCGCCCTTGATTTCCCGCTTCATACGCACATACCCCGAAGTCAAAGTCCAGTTGCTGCTGACTGTCAATCCTCCCTCGTTCATCGACGACGCCTGTGACGTATGCATACGGTTCGGACGGCCGCCCGATGCGCGCATCATCGCTCGGCGGCTGGCCGGGAACCGCCGCCTGTTGTGCGCCTCGCCGCACTATCTGGCATTGCATGGCACACCGCAAACACCTGCCGACCTGGCCCAGCACGTCTGCATCGACATCCAGCAAGGCGGCGAAGCCTATGGGGTATGGCGGCTGGCGAGCGGGCAGGGCAGTGCCGGATCGGTCAAAGTGCACGGCAATCTCGCTACCAACGATGGAGAGGTGGGCGTAAAGTGGGCGCTGGACGGCCTGGGCGTCTTGATGAGGGCGGAATGGGATATCCTTAGGTACCTGCAAGACGGCAGGCTGGTACAGATCATGCCGGAATACCAGACGCCGGATGCCGACATTTATGCGGTCTACGCGCCGCGCCACCAGTTGTCCCGGCGCATCCGGGCCTTTATCGATTTCGCCGTGGACTCGTTCGCGGTCTAGGCCTGCCGCGGCAGCCAGTGACACGGGCCGGCCCCTATGGGCCAGGCGCAAGGGGCGGCATTCTGCCCGCTCGCACAAGAGGCTCTAAAATAGCAGGATGCCAACCATCCTTCAGGGTGACAGATTTTGATTACCAATTCCGATACAGTGAAAGCCTCGGTCCGCCCGGATTCCTACCTGACGCTGCATTACCGCATAGAACTCAGGACAGGCCCGGCTGCGGGGTCGACCTTCGCCGATACGTTCGATGGCCGGCCGGCTACCTTGCAACTGGGCGCGGGGCAATGGGCGCCCGGCATGGAGCAGCCATTGCTCGGCCGCCAGGAAGGCGAGCGCTTCGCCTACGATCTGCCGGCGGCACAAGCCTATGGTGAACGCAATCCCGAGCTGCTTCAATGGGTTACCCGCGCAATGCTTGCCGAACACGGTGGCGAAAACGCCCAGTTCGAACCGGGCGACATGGTGGAATTCAAGGCGCCCAACGGCGGCCGCTATTCGGGCATACTGAAGCAGCAGAACGACGACGCAGCGCTGTTTGATTTCAATCACCCTCTGGCGGGGGCGGATTTACACATCGAAGTATCTTTATTGGGGGTGTTGTGATGGAAGGATCCAGACCTGCGGATGAGTTCGAGATCGTTCTGGCGCAGCCCCGCGGTTTTTGCGCGGGCGTAGATCGCGCCATCGATATCGTCGAACGCGCGCTGGAATTGCACGGCGCGCCCATCTATGTGCGCCATGAAATCGTCCATAACCGCTATGTCGTCCAGGACTTGAAGAGCAAGGGTGCGATTTTCATCGACGAACTCGATCAGGCGCCGGCGGGCGCCATCGTGGTGTTTTCAGCCCATGGCGTGGCCAAGGCGGTGCGGGCCGAAGCCGATCGCATGGGGCTGAAGGTATTCGACGCCACCTGCCCGCTGGTCACCAAAGTGCACGTCGAGGTGGCCAAGATGCGGGCCGCCGGCCGCGAAATCATCATGATCGGCCATAAAGGACACCCCGAAGTCGAAGGAACCCTGGGCCAGGCCGATAGCGGCATGCACCTGGTCGAAACCCCTGAAGACGTGCAAGCGTTGCAGGTTGCCGACCCGGGCAATCTCGCTTTCGTTACCCAAACCACGCTGTCCGTGGATGATGCCGCCGTCGTGGCTCGCGCCCTGCGCGAACGCTTCCCTGGCATCGTCGAACCGCGCAAAAGCGACATCTGCTACGCCACCCAGAACCGGCAGGACGCGGTCAAGATCATGGCGCCCGCGTGCGACTTGGTATTGGTGGTGGGCAGTCCCAACAGCTCGAATTCGAACCGCTTGCGTGAAGTCGCCGAACGCAAGGGGGCAGCCGCCTATCTTATCGATACTCCCGACATGATCGATCCGGCATGGCTGCAGCAATCCAAACGCGTGGGCGTTACGGCCGGGGCCTCGGCCCCCGAAGTGCTGGTTGAACAAGTCATACGGCGCTTGAAGGAATTGGGTGCGGCATCGGTGCGCACGCTGGATGGCACGCCCGAGAACGTTGCTTTTCCGTTGCCCCGGGAACTATCAAGAAAAATCAGGGAGACGTCATGAAGCTGTATAGCTACTTTCGCAGTTCCGCTGCGTTCCGCGTGCGCATCGCTTTGAACCTGAAGGGCCTGACCTACGATACCGTGCCCGTGCATTTGCTCAAGGACGGCGGCCAGCAATTATCCGACAGCTATCGGGCGATCAATCCGACGGCGCTGGTTCCCACTTTGGACGACGATGGCTTCTGTGTCGGGCAGTCGCTGGCCATACTGGAATATCTCGAGGAAACACATCCCGATCCCGCCTTGCTGCCGCCGGATGCGCGCGGCCGCGCCCGGGTGCGCGCCATCGCCCAGTCGATCGCCTGCGACATCCATCCGTTGAACAACCTGCGTGTGCTCAAATACTTGAAGCACGAGTTGAAGGTTGAAGATGCCGCTCGAGACGAGTGGTACAGGCATTGGGTGCAGGTCGGACTCGCTTCGATAGAGACCATGCTGGCGGGCAGCAGCGATACGGGCCGCTATTGCCACGGCGACCAGCCTGGCTACGCAGATGCCTGCCTGGTACCGCAGTTGTTCAATGCCCGTCGTTACGGCTGCGACGAAAGCGCCATACCGACCATCGTCCGCATTGCTGCCGCGTGCGCCGAATTGCCCGCCTTTCAGCAGGCCGCGCCCGCGAACCA
>JAEWEH010000293.1 GCA_023389535.1 Pseudomonadota bacterium | reverse complement strand
GGGCCTGGACAGGGGATGGGCAGCCCGAATCATGCGTGCGCCCTTTCCTGTGCAGGCGCCTGCACCCGATGTAAATTCAACGCGGTGTTGATGATGCCTACATGACTGAATGCCTGCGGAAAATTGCCGAGCATGCGCCCGTCTTGCGGATCGTATTGTTCAGCCAGCAAGCCCACGTCGTTGCACAGCCCCGCCAGCCGGTCGAACAGTTTACGCGCATCGTCATCGCGCCCCAGCAGGACATAGACGTCCGCCAGCCAGAAGGAACATACCAGGAAGGTTCCCTCCCCGGGCGGCAAGCCGTCTACCCCCTGTTCTGTTTCATAGCGCAGCAGCAAGCCGTCGCGCATCAAGGTTTTCTCGATGGCCGCCACGGTGCCGAGCACACGCGGGTCATCCGGCGGTAAAAAGCCCGTCAGTGCAATATGCAGCAAGCTTGCATCCAGGCACTTGCAGCCGTAATACTGGACGAAACTGCCCAGTTCCTCGTCATAAGCTTGCCGACAGACCTCTTCGTGAATTTCGTTGGCCACGCGCCGGCAGTTTTCCGCGAATTCCCGCCCGTTTTCCATCGAACCGGCGACATTCGCTATACGATCGAAGGCGACCCAGGCCATGACCTTGGAATGCGTGAAATGCTGTTTCTGGCCGCGGATTTCCCAAATTCCTTCATCGGGTTTGCGCCAGGCTTGCTCCAGGAAAGGCACGATGACCTCGGCGATGGCCTCTATGCGCGGATGGCGCGGCAGTTTGCCGCGGATGGCCTGTTCCATGGCGTCTGCGACCTCGCCGTAGACATCCAGCTGCGTTTGCTTGGCGGCTGCGTTGCCCACCCTTACGGGCTTGGAACCCTCGTAGCCGCCAAGCCATGGCAGTTCGTATTCCGGCAGATGCCTTTCGCCGCCCAGGCCATACATGATCTGCATCTGATCCGGATTGCCCGCGACCGAGCGCGTCAGCCAATCGCGCCATGCGCGGGCCTCGTCGAAGTAGCCCAGGCTCATGAAAGCAAGCAAGGTCATGGTCGCATCACGCAGCCAGCAAAACCGGTAGTCCCAATTGCGCTGCCCCCCGAGTTGTTCTGGGAGGGATGTGGTGGGTGCGGCCACAATGCCCCCGGTGGGCAAATACGTCAGTGCCTTGAGTGTGATCAGTGACCTTTTCACCAAGTCGGTCCAGGGCCCGACATCCGGGCAGCGCCCTGAAAACTCATGCCAAAAATATTCGGTCTTGGCCAAGGCGGATTCCGCATCGAAAGGGTCGGACACCGGTTCGTGCGATGGCTGGTGCGATAGCGTGAATACCTTGCGCTCGCCGGCAGACACGCTGAAGCGAGCGGTCGAATGCTTGGCCCGCGCCTTGATCGGCGTGGGCGTACGCAGTACCAGCATATCGGGCCCCGCCACCGCTGTCAGGGTGACGGAATCGTAGCGTTCCACCCAAGGCACGGTCTGACCATAATCGAAGCGCATGACCAGATCCATATCGAAGGCCACGCGGCCCTGTACACCTACCACGATGCGCGCCACGCTGGAATGGGTGAACGTGGACGGCATGAAATCGATGAGTGTTGCCACACCCTCGTCGGTGGTGAATGTGGTTTCGAGTATCATCGTGCCGTCGTGATAGCGGCGTTTCACGCTACGTACAGGGCTGGACGGGGCGATTCGCCAGCGGCCATTTTCCGGTGTTCCCAATAGGGCCGCAAAGCAGGCCGGCGCATCGAAGCGCGGAAAGCATAGCCAGTCGATGGACCCCCGATTGGAAACCAGCGCCGCCGTACGGCAGTTTCCCAACAAAGCATAGTCTTCTATCCGGATTGTCATAGTCCTCCGTGATACGTGGAACCGCGCCGGCGCGAAAGCCCATGGCATGCCCATAGCCAATATTGCGGTTCTTGATTTAGATCATGACGCCTTGGGCAAGATCTTTTAATATAAGCCAGCTATCTGGCTTATGCCAGCCGGGCCCTGCGGGGCGATATCCCTATAACACTCAAGAGAGGCATTAATGAAAACTATATTAGTCCCCGTCGACGGATCCGACGCATCGGCGCGCGCGGCCAAGGCCGCCATCAATGCCGCCGCGGAATTGGGGGGTGCAAAGCTGCACCTTATTACCGTGCATCCGCCCATCGTGTCGGGCAATGTGAAGCGCTTCTTTTCGCACGAAGCCTTGCAGGACTATTATGAAGACGAGGGACGCAATGCCTTGATGCCGGCCAAAGCCATTCTGGACGAGGCAGGCGTCAGCTACGAAGAAAGCATAGAGGTAGGCCCCGTGGCGGTCACCATTGCGGAATTCGCCAAGAAGCACAATTGCGACCTCATCATCATGGGAACACGCGGGTTGGGCACGGTGACCGGCCTGGTCCTCGGTTCAGTCACCATCAAGGTGCTCAGCCTTGTGGATATCCCGGTCACCTTGATCAAATAAGTTTCAATTCTTAAGACCGACTTTCAACATTTTCCCGTTGGCATGGTCGGTCAACACATACAGATAGCCGTCGGGACCCACGCGCACATCGCGGATGCGTTGGTCTTGCGGCTTCAGCAGGCGCTCTTCACGCGCCACCTTGTTCCCATCCAGCTGCAGGCGTATCAACACGCGGTCTTTTAATGCGCCGATGAATACAGAATGGCGCCACGCGGGAAAGCGCTGTGCATCATAGAATGCCATGCCGGAAATGGCCGGCGATACTTCCCAATAATAAATAGGCTCTTCCATGCCCGGGACGGCCTCGCCCTTTGCTTCGGGGATGGCAAAACCCGAGTAGTTGATGCCATGGGTGGCGATGGGCCAGCCATAGTTCTTACCGGCTTTCGGCACGTTGACTTCGTCGCCACCGCGCGGCCCGTGCTCGTGCGTCCAAAGCTCGCCGGTCCATGGATTCAGGGCGGCCCCTTGCTGGTTGCGATGGCCGTAAGACCAGATTTCCGGCTTTACCCCCGAACGCTTCACAAAAGGATTGTCGTCCGGAATCCGGCCGTCGGGATACAGACGTACTATTTTGCCTTGCAGCTTGTCCAGGTCCTGCGAGGTGGGCCTTTGGTTGTTTTCGCCCAAGGCGATGAACAAATAACCCTGTCTGTCAAAGACCAGGCGCGAGCCGAAGTGCGCACCGCTGGACAGTTTGGGCTCTTGCCGGAAAATCACCTTGAAATCCGCCAATGAGCGGCCGTCTCGAGATAATGTTCCATAACCCACGGCCGTACCGGCTTTCCCGCCAGGTCCGCTTTCCGCATAAGACAGGTACACGCGGCGGCTCGCCGCAAAATCGGGCGCGAGCGCGACGTCCAGCAAGCCGCCTTGCGATTTTGCATAGACCTTCGGCACACCGGCTATGGGCGGCTGTAAACCGCTATCGGGCCGCCATAGCCGCAAGTTGCCGGGCCTTTCTGTGATAAGGATGCCTTCCTTGCCCGGCAGAAAGGCGAGTGCCCAGGGGTGCTCAAGGCCGTTCGCCAATTCCGTCACTTGCAGCGCGGTGTCGGGGTCGCCCGGCCCCGCCGGCGGAGCGGCCGTCGCGACACCCACCCCGCAGGCGGATGCCAGCAGCCAGGCGGCGCCAGTGAACAAGACAAAACGGCGAAGGCGCAGGTGACGTCGCGATACGGCTTGCATGAAGTCTTTCCTCAACATTCTGTTTCAGGCTCGGTTTGCGGATTTTGCCAGCCACCGTGATCCGCGATCAGCTTGTCCGCTTCTTTGGGGCCCCAACTGCCGCGTGCATAGGGCAAGGCTTTCGGATGGTTCTGCAACACCGGTTCGACGGCGGCCCAGGCGGCCTCGATGGCTTTCTCGCTGGCGAACAGCGCTCGATCGCCAGCGAGCGCGTCGGTGAGCAGGCGTTCATAGGGGGTTTCTTCGGTCAGGTCGCAATCCTGCAGATAGAGTTCGCGCTGATCGCCGACGAATTCCTTGCCCGAGCGCTTGACGCGGGCAGCGAGCGCCATCGCTGTGCGCGGAGAAAGCCGGAAGCGAAAATAATTCGCCCGGCCCTTGGCAGGCAGAGAGTCGGCGAAGAGTTGCTGCGGCGGTGCTTTCAACTGGATCAGCACCTCCGCGGCGTCCTGCGCCAGATATTTCCCCGAACGCAGGAACCAGGGCACACCGGACCAGCGCCAGGAATCGATATGCAGGCGCAGCGCACAATAGGTTTCCACATCCGATCGCGAGTTGACGTGAGCTTCCTTGCGGTAGCCCCGGTATTGCCCCCGCACCAGGTCTTCCGGCCGCAGCGGCCGCATGGCCTGGAAGACTTTGGCTTTCTCGGTATGGACCGCGGCGTAGCCACGTTGTGCGGGCGGTTCCATGGCCAGCAGCGCCACAATCTGGAACAAGTGGTTCTGTATGACAT
>JAEWEH010000249.1 GCA_023389535.1 Pseudomonadota bacterium | reverse complement strand
GCCCTGATACGCGGCCAGCCGGCTATCCAGCCAGCCTCGGTTGAATAGATCGCGGCCCGTGGATTTGGGCGGTGGCAAGGCGAACCACGGTTCGCTTGCGATCAAGGCTTCAAGCAGCCCGGTGTTCACGCGCCCTGTGGCCGCCCAGGCGCCGTCAGCATCATAGTCCGTGCCCAGATGCTCTTGCGCCCACAGATCCAGCAACACATTGGCCGGGCCTGTATCGAAGCCCGACACTTCCCCTTCAGGCCCAAGCAAGGTCACATTGGCGATTCCGCCCAGGTTCAGGACGGCCCGGGCCTGATCACCGGCAAACAAAGCTTGATGGAAAGCCGGCACCAGCGGCGCGCCTTGGCCGCCCGCCGCCACATCGCGCGAGCGGAAGTCGGCAATGACCGCAATGCCCGTGCGCTCGGCCAATACGGCCGGCGCATTGAGCTGTATGGTGTAGCCCTGGTCGGGCGCATGCCTGACGGTCTGGCCGTGCGCGCCTATGGCGCTGACGGCAGCAGGCCGAACCCCCGCGCTGTCCAACACCGCCCTGCATGCTTGGGCGTAAAGTTCCGCCAGCGCGTTGCCGGCCAGGGCAGCCCGCGCCAGTTCATTTGAACCGGGCGAGTTCAAAGCCAGGAACTCCCGGCGCAAGGCCCCCGGCATGGGCAGTGAAACGCTGGACAAGATGCTGGGCGAGCCGTCGGCATCGAAGCGGGCCAGCACGGCATCCACGCCATCGGTGCTGGTACCCGACATCAGCCCTATATAAAGATGCGCTTGCTGCATGTTCGGGCCGCAGCCCATCAACGGCTGGCAAGCTGCGTTTGATCTTCCTGCAGCTGGGTCAGGAAGTGGATGTGTTCCTGGTACTGTGCGACTGTTTGCTTGAAAGCGGCCTGTTGAGACTTATCCAGCGTGCGCGCCACGGGCAAATCCACGGAAAGCGGGTCGATGGGTTTATTGTCCACCCGGAATTCGTAGTGCAGGTGCGGCCCGGTAGCCCAGCCAGTGGCCCCCACATAGCCGATCAATTGCCCCTGGCTGACACGATCGCCGCGCTTCAGGCCGGCCGCAAAGCGGCTTTGGTGCGCATACAGGGTGGTATAGCCATTGTGATGCTTCAGGATGATGGTGTTGCCATAGCCATTTTGCTGGCCCTTGAATTCGACTACACCGTCCGCGGTCGCATGGATGGGCGTGCCCGAAGGGGCTGCGTAATCCACGCCTTTATGGCCGCGCCAGCCGCCATGGACCGGATGCTTGCGCATGCCGAAGGTGGAACTGATGCGCGAAAATTTCAAGGCGGAACGCAGAAATGCGCCCTTCAGGCTACTGCCGCTGAAGTCGTAATAACTGCCCGATTCCTGACCAGGCGCGAACCAGACTGCTTCGTACGCTTTGCTGCCGTTCAGGAACTCCAGCGCCAGGATGCGCCCGGTGCCGACTTCGCGCCCATCATGGGCATAAGATTCGTAGACGATGCGAAACTGGTCGCCGCGGCGCAGGTCCCGCATGAAATCTATTTTGCTGCCCAGGATCTCCGTCATCTGCAGTGTGATCGCATCCGGGATGTCCGCTGCGTCTGTCGCCCCGAACAATGAGCTTTCGATTTCGCTTTCCGCGATCTTCACCTGGACGTCGGCCTGTGCGCTAAGTTCCTGAGCGCTGTATCCGCCATCGTCATTGGGCCGGATTTCCAGCCAGCGGGAAACATACCCACCCTGTTCGCTGGCCCCCGGCGTATGGTTATAGCGCAGCCACACCAGCTTGCCGTCGCTGTCCAGCGCAGCTTGTACGCTGCGGCCTGGATAGAGCTTATAAATAGAGCGGGCGTCCTTGTTCTGGACCAGGAATTGCTGCAGGCCCGGTTCCTGCACGCGCAGGCGCTGCAGCAATGCCGCCAGTGTGTCGCCGCGGCGGATATGGGTTTCGCTGATATAGGGAGAGGAAAAATCCCCCAGGGGCTGGGGGAAGGGCGAGGGTAGTTCCAGGATTTTGCTGGCTTGATAGACCGCTGGGGCTTCAGGCGGTTTGACGACCGCTAGCGCGGCCGCCCCGGCAAACAAGCCTAAAGCAATAAGCGTCAGACCGTTGCGCAGAAAGTGATGTTGCCGATGTGCCTTGAGCGTGTCTCGATAGGAGGGAGTGTGGGGGGTCCCTTTTTTGAACATAAAAAACAAAACCTAATAATTGCGCTGCCGGGTGGAAAAGGGGCGGCCATAGCTGCCGCAAGCGGCGCCATTTTATGATGCGTGGCGCTCTGATAAGATGTTGCCCTGCGTAAACCCCGTGCGGGCGAGTTTGCCGTGCAGGGTCCGCGTTAGCACGCTATGCTAGCGTATTAAGCCCGATTTTTCGAGCCTTTTTTTGTATATTTCCTTGTAAAAGCGCTTTATATGCCGTCCACCGAAGCCCCAATCACGCCCGAAATCGAAGAAGCGCTGCGCATCGTCAAGCGCGGCTGCGATGAATTGCTGGTCGAATCCGAGTTTGCCGGCAAGCTGGCGCGCAGCCAGGCCAGCGGCAAGCCGCTGCGGGTGAAACTGGGGCTGGACCCGACGGCGCCCGACATCCATCTCGGACACACCGTGGTGTTGAACAAGATGCGGCAATTGCAGGACTTGGGCCACACGGTCATTTTCCTGATCGGCGACTTCACCTCAATGATAGGTGACCCCAGCGGCCGCAACGCGACCCGGCCGCCGCTCACGCCCGAGCAGATTCACGTCAACGCCAAAACCTACTATGCACAGGCCAGCCTGGTGCTGGACCCGTCCAAAACCGAAATCCGCTATAACTCGGAATGGTGCGATCCGCTGGGCGCACGCGGCATGATCAAGCTGGCGTCGCGCTACACGGTGGCGCGCATGATGGAACGGGAAGACTTCACGCGCCGCTTCAAGGGCGGCATCCCGATATCCGTCCATGAATTCCTGTATCCCCTGATGCAGGGTTACGACTCGGTGGCGCTGAAGTCGGATCTGGAACTGGGCGGAACGGACCAGAAATTCAATTTGCTGGTCGGCCGCGAACTGCAGAAGGAATATGGGCAGGAACCGCAATGCATCCTGACCATGCCGCTGCTGGAAGGCACCGACGGCGTGGACAAAATGTCCAAGTCCAAAGGCAACTACATAGGGATCACGGAATCGCCGGAGTCCATGTTCGGCAAGCTGATGTCCATCTCGGACACCCTGATGTGGAAGTACTTCGAGCTCTTGTCTTTCCGCTCCATGGACGATATCCTCCAGTTACAAAAACAGGTCGCGGACGGCATGAATCCGCGCGATACTAAAGTGGCGCTCGCACAGGAAATCGTTGCCCGCTTTCATACGCAACAAGCCGCAGTGGACGCGCTGGCGAACTTCGAAGCCCGCTTTCGCGACGGCGCCATTCCCGAAGACATGCCCGAGGTCCAACTGGGCGCTGCGCCGCTGGGCATACTCAAAGTATTGCGCGAATCCGGGCTGGTGGCTTCAGGCGCCGAGGCGCAGCGCAACGTGGAGCAGGGCGGCGTGCGGGTAAACGGTGATCGCATCGAAGACAAATCCCTGCAGCTGGCGGCTGGCACTTACGTAGTACAGGTGGGCAAACGCAAATTTGCCCGTGTCACCTTAATTTGACCGGCACGCTTGGCGGCCGGCATTCCAAGAACCAGGAGTCCATGATGAAGCTGATCAGTACATCTTTTGAAGACCAGGCAGTTTTGCCGGAACGCAATGCCTTCTGCAAGATGGACGGGCAGAATCATGTGACGCTTGCAGGCAATGCCAACCCCCACCTGGCATGGTCGGACTTTCCCGCCGCTACCCAGTCCTTCGTGGTGGTCTGCCACGATCCGGACGTGCCCAGCAAGCCCGACGACGTCAACCAGGAAGGCCGCGAGATTCCCAGTTCATTGCCGCGGGTGGACTTTTTTCACTGGGCGCTCATCGACATCCCGGTGTCCACGACCGAAATCGCCGAGGGCGCCTATTCCGACGGCATCACGCCGCGCGGCAAGGCGGGTCCGCTGGCACTGGACGGCACCCGTCAGGGGGTCAATGACTACACCACATGGTTCGCGGCCGACCGCGACATGAGCGGCGACTACTTCGGCTACGATGGCGCCTGCCCGCCATGGAACGATTCCATTCCGCATCGCTATATATTCACTGTGTATGCACTGGACATCGCCGAATTGCCCTTCGAAGGGCGCTTTACCGGCAGCGACGTCATCAAGGCCATGCAAGGCCACATTCTCGGCCAGGCCTCGATTACCGCCGTCTATACGCTCAACCCCCGCGTGGCAGCGGAACAAAACCTCGGCGCCTGAACCTATCCCGACCGCGTACCTGAATCCTTGGCCGCGCCCCTTCGAGGGCGCGGCATCACTTTGGCGGCGCGCTTTGCATGAACAGCGCTCAAGTCGACATGAGCAAATCCTGTATCCTCAGGCGTAGGCGCCGGTAAAACAGGGGTGGCGGGGGCTTATGGACGAACTTGGCCGCGTGTTGCCGGGCATTCGGGCTAAAATGGATCTCTTTATTCCTTTCCTTGCTCCAACCATCTTCCAGGACATTCCATGTTTGACCGCTCCCGCACATTAGATCAAGTCGATGCCGACCTCTGGGCCGCCATTCAGAAAGAGAACGAGCGCCAGGAACAGCATATTGAATTGATCGCTTCCGAAAACTACACCAGCCCTGCCGTCATGCAGGCGCAAGGTACGCAGCTGACCAACAAGTATGCCGAAGGCTATCCCGGCAAGCGTTACTACGGCGGCTGCGAGTATGTGGATGTAGTCGAACAGCTGGCCATTGATCGCCTGAAGGAAATCTTCGGCGCGGATGCCGCCAACGTGCAGCCGAATTCCGGCTCGCAGGCCAACCAAGGCGTTTACATGGCCGTGCTCAAGCCGGGCGATACGGTCCTGGGCATGAGCCTGGCCGAAGGCGGCCACCTGACGCATGGCTCGCCCGTCAATGCATCGGGCAAGCTGTACAACTTCCTGTCTTATGGCCTGGATGCCAACGAAGAGCTCGACTATCAGCAACTGGAAAAGCTGGCCAAGGAACATAAACCCAAGCTCATCGTGGGCGGCGCTTCGGCCTATTCACTGCGCATAGATTTCGAGCGCATGGCGCGTATCGCGCACGATAACGGCGCGTTATTCATGGTGGATATCGCCCACTATGCCGGTCTGGTGGCCGGCGGCGTCTACCCCAACCCCGTGCCTCACGCTGACTTTGTCACCTCGACCACGCACAAATCCCTGCGTGGTCCCCGTGGCGGCGTCATCATGATGAAAGCCGAATTCGAAAAGGCGGTGAATTCCGCCATTTTCCCCGGCATACAAGGCGGCCCGCTGATGCATGTCATCGCCGGCAAGGCCGTGGCCTTCAAGGAAGCACTGGCTCCGGAATTCAAGGAATACGCCGCCCAGGTGGTGAAGAACGCCGACGTGCTCGCGCGTACACTGGTCCAGCGCGGGCTGCGCATCGTGTCGGGGCGCACCGAAAGCCACCTGATGCTGGTGGACTTGCGTGCCAAGGGCATTACCGGCAAGGAAGCCGAAGCCGTGCTGGGACAGGCGCACATCACCGTCAACAAGAACGCCATCCCGAACGATCCGGAAAAGCCTTTCGTGACCAGCGGCATCCGCCTGGGCACACCCGCCATGACCACGCGCGGCTTCAAGGAAGCCGAGGCCGAACTGACGGGCAACCTGATCGCAGACGTTCTGGACAATCCGCGCAACGAAGCGGCCATCGCCGATGTGCGCGCCCGGGTCAACGAGCTGACGGCGCGCCTGCCGGTTTACCGCTAATAGCGGGGCGGCCCCGCGCCGCCCGCATGCCAGGGGCCGACCACCATGAAATGCCCGTTCTGCAATAATCCGGACACCCAGGTCATCGATTCCCGAGTGTCCGAAGAAGGCGATGCCATACGGCGGCGGCGGCGCTGCCAGGCTTGCGAGCGCCGCTTCACGACATACGAGCGCGCCGAACTGGACATGCCTGCGGTGGTCAAACGCAACGGCACGCGGGCCGAGTTCGACTCTTCCAAATTGCGGGGCAGCCTTAATCTGGCCTTGCGCAAGCGCCCAGTCAGCACCGAAGATGTCGATGCTGCCGTGGCGCGCATTGAAGAAACCTTGCTGACCAGCGGTTTGCGCGAAGTAGACTCAGGCTACGTGGGCGAATTGGTCATGGCCGAACTCAAGAAGCTGGATCAGGTGGCTTACGTCCGCTTTGCATCTGTCTATAAAAGCTTTGAAGGCATCGAGGAATTCGTCAAGGCCATAGACGAGATCCAGGTGGCCGGCAAATCGTGATGGACGACCCTCGCGCTGCCGACGAAGCCTGGATGCGCCAGGCGCTGTCACTGGCTGAAAGCGTCATGTATGTCACCGCGCCCAATCCCCGGGTAGCCTGCCTGATAGTCCGCGACGGGCAATTGCTGGCTTCCGGCGCCACACAAAAGGCGGGCGGCCCCCACGCTGAAGTCATGGCCTTGCGCCAGGCGGCCGAGCGGTCCTGCGATGTCGCCGGCGCCACCATTTATGTCACGCTTGAGCCTTGCAGCCATTATGGCCGCACGCCGCCTTGCGTGGACGCCCTGATTGCGGCCAGGCCGGCGCGTGTGGTGATCGCCATGGGCGATCCCAACCCGCTCGTGGCCGGCCGCGGAGCCGACAAACTGCGCGCCGCCGGCATCGGCGTCGACATGGGGGTTTGCGCAGAAGAGGCGTTGGCGCTGAATCCGGGTTTTGTCTCACGTATGACACGCAAGACACCCTGGGTCTGGCTGAAGCTTGCCGCAACCCTGGACGGCCGCATCGCCCTGCCCAACGGCCAGTCGCAATGGATTACCGGGCCGGCGGCCCGGGCCGATGGACACCATTGGCGCGCCCGCAGTTGCGTCGTATTGACCGGATCGGGCACGGTGCGCTTCGATAACCCGCAGATGAATGTCCGGCACGTTCAAACCGACCGCGCGCCCATCAAGGCCATCGTCGATACCGGCTTCCAGGTCGATGAAACCGCCAGGATATTCGATGGCACCAAGGCATGGGTCTTTACCTGCCGTTCTTATCCCGACAAAGCGCGGCGCTTGGCCGACAAGAATGCGGAGGTCGTGCAATTGCCACCCGACGGCGACCGGGTGGACTTGCGCTACATGATGCGCTGGCTGGCCGAACACGACATCAATGAAGTCCATGTCGAGGCCGGCGCCAGGCTTAGCGGCGCGCTGTTCCAGGCCCATTGCGTCGATGAGCTGCTGGTCTATATGGCGCCCATGCTGGTGGGAGAAGGCATAGGCATGTTGCGCATGGATCCCTTGGAAACCCTCGCGCAGGCCCAGCGCTACGCGTTTATCGAAACCCGGGCGCTGGCGCCGGACCTGCGTTTAAGGGCGCGCAATACGGATCACTGGGAAGCCTTATTGCGCGCTATCTAGCGCGGCGCCGGTGGTCTCGTAAGGTGCAGCGCTACCGGTCTCGTAGTGTGCCGGCCCGGCGGGTTACCATGTTGCAAGCCAGTCGGCCATGGTAGCAAGCAGGCGGCAAGGGCCGGTCGGGCTCTTGGATATGCATTAAAGGAAGGAATATGTTTACAGGCATCGTCAGCGCCGTTGGCGCCATTACCAAGGTCAGTTCCTACAGCGAAGGGGACCAGGAAGCCGGGCTGCGACTGATCATCGAAGCCCCCGGCTTTTTACGCGACACCACCAAGCTGGGCGACTCCATCGCCATCCAGGGCGCGTGCATGACCGTCGTCGCGCGCACGGCCGATACCTTCAGCGTGGATGTATCAAGGGAAAGCCTGAAGCGCACCGCCGGCCTGGATGAAAAAGGCGAGGTCAACCTGGAGCACGCCCTGCGCATGGGCGATTCCCTGGATGGCCATCTGGTATCCGGTCACGTGGATGGCCTGGGGGAGGTCAGCCGCTTCGAGCCCGTGGGTGAATCCTGGGAACTGCGCATCGCCATTCCCCAGTCCCTGTCCCGCTATCTGGCCTATAAAGGCTCCATCACCGTCAACGGGGTCAGCCTGACCGTCAACAGCGTCCACGACACCGCCAGCGGATGCGAGATCAGCATCAACCTGATCCCCCATACCGTGCAGGTCACCACCCTGAAGCACCTCAGCGCGGGCGCGCTGGTCAATCTGGAAATCGACATGATCGCCCGCTATGTCGAGCGTATGGTCAGCGTGCGCACCGCCACAGAAAGCCAGAAATAGCAATTTCTGATAGAATGGCGGACTTCGCTTTGATGTCGAAAAGCCGAACAGATAGGACAGGTGGCCGAGTGGTTGAAGGCGCACGCCTGGAAAGCGTG
>JAEWEH010000218.1 GCA_023389535.1 Pseudomonadota bacterium | reverse complement strand
ATATAACGCCGCGTAATAAAAAATGGCACTTGGCCGTTCAGCGCGCCGCCTGCGGCCTGATGGACTGAGCCGTCGGAGCCAGCTTTCAGCAGGGTAGTATGTTGGATTGATGGCTCGGCGTCCGTATCGGCCGTTACGGCTTCGAACTGGACCGGCGCATGACGCTGCGCTTCAGCGACCAGGCGGTTGTCAAGGTAGAAGTAATCAGTGGTGGTGGCGCCGGCGTGCCGGCTGATGCGATGGCCAAAGGCATTGTGCCGATAGCGGGCCAGCAAGGTGCCGCCGCGCGCAGCGGTCTCCAGCCGGCGACCCGGCCCATACGTCAGGTCGTGGCCATCGGCCGCGGTCGCCAGGCCAGAGGCGTCGCGCGTCACGGCGGGCTGGAAGCTGGCGCCGTTGTGGCGGGCGGCGAGGGAGCCATCCGGGTTCCAGGCATACCAGATGGATTCGCGTTGCGCCGGCATAGCCCCATCGGCCTTGGCACCCTGCACCTTGCCATGCAGGCCGTTGGCGCCGATCAGTTGGGATTGCCGGTTATAGGCATAGTGCCAGACTTCGGCATGATCCACGGCGGGCATGGCATGTTGCTCTTCCAGCACCCGCCCTTGCCCATCGTAGCGGTTATGCTGAACCCACAACAGCTTGCCGCCGTGGGAAAGCGCCAGGCCGCTGGCCTGGCCCTGGCGGTTCTGACTGGCATGCTGATGCAGCCCATTACCATACAGATAGCCCGGCTGCCCCGCCACGCTGTCTATGACCGTATGGACGCGCCCTTGTGTATCGTGCCAGTGTATGGCTGCCAGCCGGCCGTGGGCAGCCCAGCGGTAGGCCAGCATGCCGCCTTCGGGCAGGTGGTGGCGGCTGAGGCGATGGTGAGTGTCGTATTCGAAGGCCTCCTGATGTTGATGGGTTCCGCGGCGCACCGTCCGGTGGGTCATACGGCGCTGGGTGTCATATTGGCGCGTTTCGATCTCGTGCGGATGGCGGACATGGTGCAGCAGACCGCCGCGCCATCCGAGGGTGGTGACGTGGGTATGACGGGCATTGCGTTCAGCCATGCGTACGGGCCGCCCCGCGGCATCGTAGTCGAATTGCACCGTATCGCCGTTGGCGAACTGGCGCCGCTGCGGCAACCGGCGTGCGTTGTACTGAATGGTTTCGGCGCCGGTCAGGGTCGAGGCCCAACTTGCACGCAGGCCATTCGATTGATAATCCAGGGCCAGGCCCGGCCACCCGGAAGCGTAAGGGCGAACCTGCCGGATCCTGCCATCCGCATCGCGCGCGAGCGTGGTGCCATTAAGGGATAACAGCCTGCCCTGGGGGTCGTATTGGGCCAGGGTACCCGCCGCGGGACAGGTGGGGCAGCCGGCCCCGCTGGCCGACAGCAACAGGTGGCGGCCGCCGCGCAAGGCGGTTTCGAACCGGGTTTCATGGCCAGGGGCATCGCGCACAATGGTCAGCCCGGTTTGCCCCGAGCCGGGCGCGCGTGCGTAGTCCAGGCTGATTTTGTCCACAGTACTGTCCGGGCTGCCGGCGATGCTCAGCACCGCGCGCAATTGGGCGTCATAGGCCCAGGTGTTCACGCGGACCGCACGCCCTTCGGCCGAGATGATTTCTATGCCCGTCAAGGCTTGCGGATTGCCTGATTGGCGCTGCGCCTCGTACAGATAGCGGCGCTGCATGCCATCCGGCCGTCGCACGCTCGCCAACAGCGGGCCCGTGGACGGCTTGCCGTCGGTATAGTCATAGTGGAAGCGGCCCACGGGCGTATCGACATGGACGACATAGGCGCGCCCGCCGTCCAGCCGATAATGAAAGACAAGCTGGAAGCCGGCCTGGTTGCGCACATGGGAAATGGCCCGGGACAGCGGCCCGCCGGCAGGGTGGCGAAGGATGTCGACCCGGCTACCGTCGGCGCGATGAAGCCGTGCCAGGTCCCCCCGTTCGTCGAACCATAGCTTGGCGCCGTCGGGCCAGGCCCATAGCCAGTAAACGCCGTCCCGCGACAGCCGCCCTTGGGCGCCAGGAATGGGATCGCCTTGCGCGCTATGGAATGTGATCCGGCTGCCATCAGCCTGTGTCAGCTGCCAGCGGCCGCCGGCATGCACGAGCCGTGTATCATAAGAAAAAGACCAAGCGCGGCCGAGCGCTGATACCCGCGGATCCTGGGCGTTATAGTGACGCACCAATTCAATGCCGGCGAACTGCGGGTTGGGCGGCAGGTCGGTTTCTTGCTGATATTTATTGCCGGTGGCCAGATGCACGGGGTTGCCGGCACCCAGATTCAGGCTGGGTTCGGCCGCTGCGGTGGTGGCGATGCCGCCACGCGGGCAAGGGTCGCCCAGCGGCGACGGGCCGCAGGTGCCTTGGGCGTGAAGCGCCGGCAGGCATGCGGCCCACCCCAGAAGCAGTATTGGCAGGATGCGCGGCATGGTCGCTCCAGGCAGCAATCAGCCGCTATTTTGCTGCTTGGCACTGTTACGAAGTTGGAGTAGTGTATTAATGTGTCTTATGGGGGAAACCGATATGCTAGTTGTCTTTCACTCTAAAGCGGCTGCTGAAGTTCTCATGTTTTCCAAGCACGCCTTGCCCATACTCAAGGCGGCCGGCAAGCCTTACACCGACACGCTGCCCGAGCGTGGCGTCATCACCCGCGATCAGCTCGACGCGGCGATCCAGGGCATAGAACAGGCCATTTCCATGGATACGGAATCCGAATTTTCCGACGATAACGACGACAGCGATTCCAAGACCCACCCTATTACGCAGCCCGTCAGTTTCCGTCGGCGGGCGTTCCCGCTGCTCGCCATGCTGCGCCTGTCGCGCGAACAGGATGCGGACGTCGTCTGGGAACCCGCGCCGACCTGGTGATCCCCGATGCCTAGTCTTGGTGAACGCGTGCGGGGAATGCGGCGCAGCGATGCCCGCCGATCGTCAGCGCGTTTTCAATTTCAGTTTTTCAGCGCCAACAGCTCCAGGAGCGTATATTGATGCGCAGCACAGTAACAGTGGTCTTCAACGCCAGGCAATCCCTGGACTTTGACGTAGAAGTCGAGCCCACCCCGCAAGCGGCGCAGGACGCGCGGGCATGGTTCGATCAAGCCTGGCTGCGGCTGGGCTGCGAGCCCTTGCGCCCCAGCGGCAAGGTGCTGCTGCTGGACAAGATATTGGGCGTTGCCGATGCGCTGGGCCACACGCTGCTGGCCCAGGATGCCCAGCAGGCGCAGGAATACGCCGAGCGCACCGCCTTGGCCCTGGACAAGCCCCGCGTTACCGTGGATCTGCCCGGCATGGTGGTGGCCTTCTGACCGGCTGGGCCGGCGCGCGCCACGTCATGTACGCCGGGCGGCAACTGTGCGTAGCACTATCGTATGCCCGCACGCATGAAGGACTGCACGAACTGCCGCTGGAACAGCAGGAAAGCGATCAGCAGCGGCGCGGCGCTAAGCAGCGTCGCGGCAGTAATGATGGACCAGTCTATGCCCTGGTCGGTGGATGCAAAAACCTGCAGGCCGACGGTCAACGGCCGGGATTCGACCGAATTCGTGATGATCAAGGGCCACAGGAAGTTGTTCCAGTGGTGGCTGACCGATACCAGCCCATAGGCCACATAGATGGGCCGCGCCAGGGGCACATACACTTTCAGCAAGATCTGCCAGCGGCTGGCGCCTTCCACGCGCGCGGCTTCCTCCAGCTCGCGCGGGACAGTCTTGAACGTTTGCCGCAAAAGAAAGATGCCGAATGCCGAGGCGAAATAGGGCAGTCCCACGGCGAAGATGGTGTCGCGCACACCCAGCCATGACATCAGCCGGTAGTTCTCCACGATCAACACGTCGGGCATGATCATCAATTGCAGCAGCACCAGCATGAAGACGAGGTCGCGGCCGCGAAACTCGAAGCGCGCGAAGGCATAGGCCGCCAGGGTGGACAAAATGAATTGGGCCACCAGCACCATGGTCACCAGAATGAAGGTGTTCAGGAAATAGCGCGCAAACGGCGCTGCATGCCAGGCGGCCAGGAAATTGTCCAGGGTCAGCGGGGCGGTCAGGTCGAAGGTCGTGGCATAGCCCGATGGGTGGAAGGCCGCCCACAGCGTATAAGCCAGCGGCAAGAACCAGATCAGGCCCAGCAGCCAGGCGCCCAGGGTATCGAGTTTATGCGTCATTGATAGTGCGTCCGTTTATCCAGCCAGCGGAACTTGATCAGCGCGGTGATGGACAAGATCAGCAGCAGCACCACGGAAAGCGTCGCCGCATACGAGGTGTCCCAGTAGCTGAAGCCAACCTCGTAGATATAGAACAGTAGCAGCGTACTGGCATTGTCCGGCCCGCCTTTGGTCATGACCAGCACATGGTCCACCAGGCGGAAGGCGTTGATCAGGGCATTGATCAGCACGAACAGCGTGGTGGGCATCAGCAGCGGCAGCAACACCCGCCAGAAGTACTGCCAGCGCGTCGCGCCTTCCAATAGCGCGGCCTCGCGCAAGGACGGTGAAATCTGTTGCAGCGCGGCCAGGTAGAAGATCATGAAGAAGCCGGATTCTTTCCAGATGGTCACCAGCATCAGGGCGGGCAGGGCGGTGGAGCGGCTGCCCAGCCAGTTGGTGTGGGGCAGGTTGAACAGGCCGGCGATCTGGTCCACCAGGCCGTACTGCGGGGTATAAAAGAACAGCCAGATATTGGCCACGGCAACCATGGGCAGGACCGTGGGCGTGAAGTAGGCCAACCGCAAAAAGCTGCGGCCGGCCAGTTGGCGATTCACCCACAAGGCCATGATCAGGGCAATCACGACCGAGACCGGGATGGTGATCAATGCATAAAGCAGGTTGTTCCACAGGGCTTGCCAGAAGACCGGGTCCTCGCCCATCGCGACGTAGTTGTCCAGGCCCACAAAGACGGCCGGCCGGTTCGCCTTGGGGGTGGAAAAGAAACTGTGCCACAAGGTCGCTACGGCCGGGTAGTGCGTGAAGGCGACCAGCAGCACGATGGCCGGCAGCAGCAACAGCCAGCCGTATACCGCATTGAGCGAGGAATGCTTCATGCCTGCTTTACCGTGTGCTTTACTTGTAGGAGCGCAGCAGGCGATCGGCGTCGCGCTGTGCATCCTTCATGGCCTGCTCCGCCGTCTTGGCGTTGGTCAGCACAGCCTGGATGTTGTCGTTCAGCAGCTTGGTGATGCGCTGGTTGTCGTGGGTGGAAAATTCCGCCACGCTGACTTCAAGCTGATCGCGCGCGACCGTTGCCGTAGGCACCTCTTTCACGTATGCCTTCATCTTGTCCGTTTCCCAGGCGGCTGGTGTCACGGCCACGTAGCCCGTGTCGATGCTCCAGGCTGCGGCGTTTTCAGGGCTGGTCATCCACTTGACGAAGGTATAGGCGGCTTGCTGCTGCTCGGGTGTCGCGGACTTGAACAGATAGAAATTGCCGCCGCCCGTGGGGCTGCCGCCCCGCTTGGCCTTGGGCATGGGCGCCACGCCGAAGTCGAACTTGGCATTCTTGCGCACGTTGGTCAGGTTGCCCGTGGTGGTCCACATGATAGCGGTCTTGCCGACCAGGAAGTCCTTGGGTGTGGTGCCCCAATCTATCGTGCCTTCAGGCATGACTTTGTGTTTGTAGGCCAGGTCATGCCAGAACTGCAGGGCTTCGATCACCGGCGGCTTGTTCAGATAGACTTCATTACCAGCTTCGTTCATCAACAAAGCATCGTTCGGCGTGGTCAGGGCCTGGAAGAGCCAGTAAGCGAAGCTGCCGCCGGACGGAATCTCCAGCCCCCACTGGGTCACTTGGCCCGATGCGTCTTTCTTGGTCAGCTTCTTTGATTGCGCAACCAATTCATCCCAGGTGGAAGGGGGCGCGTCCGGATTCAAGCCGGCTTCTTTGAACAGGTCTTTGTTGTAGTACATGACGATGGTGGAGCGCTGGAATGGTATTCCCCAGGTCTTGCCGCCGGTCTGGCTATTCGCCATGAACCCTTTGTAGAAGCCGCTGAGCCATTTCTTGTCTTCATCCGTCTTGACGAGCGGGTCGAAGGGCACGATGGCGCCTTCATCGATCAGGGTGAACATGTCCGTGGAAAGCAGCACGGCCAATTGCGGCGCGTGGCCGCCCTTGTGCGCGGTCAAGGCCTTGGCGACCGAGTCTTGATAGGTGCCGGCATAGATCGATTTGATCTTGATGTCGGGATGGCTTTGCTCGAATTTTTCGACCATGCCATCGACGATTTTGGTGATGGGGCCGCCTACCGCCACGGGATAATAGAACTCGATTTCGACCGGCTTGGCCTGGGACCAGGCCGGTGCTGCGCAGAATGCGCCCGCCAGGCTGATTGCAAGGGCTTTAAGAAAGTTGCGTCGCATGATGTTTTCCTATCGAAAGGCTTGGTGGGTGGTTAAGGGTGTTGAACGGGCTGTATCGCGAGGCCCGAGGCGTCGAAAAAATGCTGCCGGGCGGGATCCCATCCCAGTGTGATGTCGGCTCCGGCCTGGACGCGCACATGCCCGGCGGTTCGGACGGCCAGGCCGGAATTTCCGCCCAGTCTGCAAATGACAATCGAATCCGCGCCGAAGTACTCGACGGTTTCGACGACGGCGGGGATGGCGGCCGACGCGCCTGACGGCGCAATGCTTGTCCCTGAGTCGCGGGTCGATGCCACGGTGATATGTTCCGGCCGTATCCCCAGCTTGACCGCGGCCGCGGGCATGTTGTGCAAGCTGTGGCCGCTGCCGGCAATCAGCCGGCGCGTGTCTTCGTCCAGCGTCAGCAGGTTCATGGGAGGCGTGCCGATGAAGCGTGCCGAGAACTCGCTGCTGGGGTGGGCATACAGCTGGTCCGGCGTATCGTTCTGTTCTATGCGGCCCCGATTGAGCAGCACGACGCGGTCCGCCATGCTCATGGCTTCGGTCTGGTCGTGGGTGACGTAGACCATGGTGATGCCCAAGTTCTGCTGCAGCGTGCGGATTTCGCGCCGCATTTCATGCCGTAGTTGGGCATCCAGGTTGGAAAGGGGTTCGTCCATCAGGCAAACGGGCGCTTCTGAAATAACGGCCCGGCCCAGCGCAACGCGCTGCTGCTGCCCGCCGGACAGCTGCGAAGGCTTGCGGTCCAGCAGGGCTTCCAGGCCCAGCAGCGCGGCCACCTTGGCCAGCCGCGGCTTGTACTGCGCCGATGGTTCCTTGCGCACCTTCAGGCCGAAGAGAATGTTCTCTTTCACCGACAGATGCGGGAACAGCGCATAGGATTGGAACACCATGGCGATCTTGCGCTGGGCCGGCGGCAGGTCGGTGACATCGCGGCCGCCGATGTGTATGCGCCCCGAACTGGGGCTGTCCAGGCCGGCGATCATGCGCAAGGTGGTTGATTTGCCGCAGCCCGAAGGGCCCAGCAGCACGGTGAAGGTGCCGGCTTCCACGGTGAATCCGATCCGGTCTACTGCCGGTGCGGCCGTGCCATATTGCTTGCTGATGTTGTCCAGGGTGATGGTAGACATGGTTGCTTGATGTGCGCTAGAACGGGTAAGGTCCCGGGAAATCGCCGACGGGGACGTGGTGGGTGACCAGGCCTTGCGGGCCCATCCAGTGCAGCTGATAGCCGGGCGGCTCGAAATCGAAGTACAGCGCGTCGGAATCAGGATCCAGGTCCAGCACGATCTGATGCGCCGTACCCGGGCAGGTGGATGCCACGGTGCCGCCAACCCGGCAGACGATGGTCCGGTGCAAATGGCCGCACAAGATGCGTTCGATGTTGCGGTAAGGCGCGATGATGTCGACGAAGGCATCGCGGCCTTCCAGCAGGCCCAGTTCGTCCATTTTGCGTATGCCCGTGGAAAACGGCGGGTGATGCATGATGATGACGGTGGGCCGATCGGGTGCTTGCGCCAGGGTATCGGTCAGCCAGGCCAGCCGCTTGGAGCAAAGCCGGCCCGCGCTGCGCATTGGTATCGTGGTGTCGAGCGCCACGATGCGCAGCGGCCAGGCTTCGATCGCATAGTTCAGGAAGGGGCCGTCGTTCCGCAGGTAGGCATGGTCTGCAAAGCAGTCGCGCAGTGTCGCCGGGCTGTCGTGGTTGCCGGGGATCAACAGAAACGGCATATCCAGTTTTTCCAGCAAGGGCTTCAGTCTCTGGTATTCCTCGGTGCTGCCATGCTCGGTCAGGTCGCCGGTGGCGACCACCACATCAGGGCGGGGCCGCAAGGCGTTCAGGCTGGCCACGCACGCGGCCAGGTGCTTTTCGGCCTGGATCAATGCTGCGTCCTTGCCGCCCAGCTGGATATGCAGATCAGTGATTTGCGCAATGAGCATCGGTGACTCCGTGGGTGATGAGGGCCGCTGCGCTGTCGCCGGCGATCAGCCTGTGAGCGACCTGCTGGCTGCGCAGGGTGTTCTGTTCTATTTGATCAAGCAAAAGATGGCAGGCGACTTTGCCGATCTCGTAGCCGGGCGCTTCGATGGTGGCCAGGCTGGGGGACATAAAGGCGCCATAGCGTATGCCATCGAAGCCGACCACCGAAATATCGCCCGGCACGGCATGCCCCAGTTCTTTGATGCTGGCAATGACCGCGGTGGCCAGCAGGTCGTTGGAGCAGAACAGCGCGCTGGGCGGCGGATCGAATTGCAGGATGCGACGGACGGCGGCGGTGTCCGAGCGGGTATGGCTGGGCATGATGTAGTGCTGCACGGGGTCCAGGTTCAATTCGAGCGCGCGCTTGCGGGCGCCAGCCAGGCGGGATTTGGCGCGGTCCGACAAGTTGAGCGGGCCGCTGACGAAGGCGATGCGTCGATGCCCCAGTTTGGACAGGTGGTCCACCATGTCGGCGGCGGCGGCGCGGTTATCGACGGCGGCGCAGGGGTGGCTGGCTGATTCGTTGTAGGCCAGCACGTAGCTCATGCCGCGCGCTTTCAGCATTTTCAGCACAGAACTGCTGCGCGCGTCGGCGACGGTCAGGATCAGGCCTTCAAGCTGGTGGTCGATGAGGCGCTGGGCGGCATCGGCTTCAAGCTCGGGATCGTAGTGGGTCACGGTCATCATGACGCTGTAGCCGGATTGGCGGGCGCGCATTTCGGCGCCTTCGAAGCAGTCGGCGAAGACGGGGTTGGAAAGTGTGGGCAGGACGAGCCCAAGGGTGCGGGTGTTGCCGGATCGCAAGCTGCTGCCAAGGCGGTTGGGGCGGAAGCCGTGGTGTTCGGCGATGCTGAGCACGTGCTGGCGGGTTTCAGCCTGTACGAGCTGCGGGCGATTGAAGACGCGCGAGACGGTGGCCGGCGATACGCCGGCTTGCTTTGCGATCTCCAGGATGGAGATCGGATGCGCGCGCTTCCTTCCGTCCAAGTTGAGTCTCCTGCCGCTTTTCTGATGAAAACGTTTTCATATTAGACATCAACTATTGCGTGATTATTACAGTGATTACCCGTAGTTTTGGAGGGGCTGAGATCGGACGCTGCTTGCTCATTTGAGCTCGCGCGAGGTTACGGCTTCTTTGGCGCGTGCTGGATGATGTGGCGTTACCCGTTTCTATTGACGCGTGCCAGTTAATGTGGCGTTACCCGTTTCTATTGACGCGTGCCAGTTAATGTGGCGTTACCCATTTCTATTGACGCGTGCCGGGTGGCGGGGGCCGGCCTTGCTCCTCGTGACCGGTTCGGCGCCCTGCGCGCCGAACACCGCATCGCCTTGTTCGTCCGCCCATTCGGGCTTCCTTCACAAGCGGCTCGCTCAGTCCCGAAAGTCGCCGCGTCCGGCCCCCGCCACCCGTCCCGCTGCGGTGTTGTGTGTTCGTGGCATTGCTGGGGCGGGTTGGGTGCTTGGCCTTCTTTCGTGATGCTGGCTGGCACTGGAACAGGTCTTGCGCCGTCCCGGCCTCGCGCGCCTGCCGCGCGGTCCGGGACATTCGAGGCCATTACGGTGTCGGTTGCCGGTTATGGTCTTGCCGGGATGCCAATGCATATCCACCCTTCCGATTTCCACGGATGATTTTATGTGTCGCCCACTCTATTGCAAGGCGTAGCCGGTGGGTGGGGGCTGGGCGACGTTGAGCAAGCCGCGGCAGGTGCTTTGCGGCGGGGGCGTAAGAGGGCGTGCCTGTCTGAGGAAAAATTCAACCCACAGGCGGTTGAATTTTTGCGAGTTCACGCCCGACCCCGCCGCAAA
>JAEWEH010000204.1 GCA_023389535.1 Pseudomonadota bacterium | reverse complement strand
AACTTGGCATGCCGAAGGTTTATCTGACGACTTGGTTTGGCTTGGCGGCGCCAAAGGGTACACCGCCCGAGGTCATCAAAATCATTGATCAGGCGCTGATTAAAGGAATGCAAGAGGAAAACACCAGCGAGAAGCTTGTGCGACTGGGATTCGAACCGGATATTTTGCACCCTGCTGAGTTCAAGACCTTTTGGAAGGAAGAACTAAGCCGCTATGAAGAGCTCGTCAAGCTAAGCGGTGCAAAGAAAGAATAAAGGGAATCAAATGAAACGCTACCAACTACATATCGGAGGCCAAGCTCGCGCTCCACACGCTGGCGCGTGGTTTGAGACACAAAATCCGTTCACCGGCGAAACATGGGCCGAGATCCCTCGTGGCAACGAACAGGATGTAGATCTAGCGGTGCAGGCAGCCCATCAGGCTTTGACGACCGGGCCCTGGTCGGAAATGACCGCGACACAGCGAGGCGCACTAATGCGCAAGCTGGGCGACCTTATAGCCCAAGAGGCCGCCCGTTTGGCCGAGACAGAGGTGCGCGACAACGGCAAGCTTTTTGCCGAAATGCATGGGCAGCTGAACTATATCCCGCAGTGGTTCTACTATTACGGCGGGATGGCCGACAAAGTACAGGGAAGCACACTGCCGCTGGACAAAAAGGGCTATTTTGCCTTCACCCGCCACGAGCCGGTGGGAGTCGTGGCCGCCATTACGCCATGGAACTCACCGCTGCTATTGCTCGCCTGGAAGCTGGCGCCCGCTTTGGCCGCTGGGTGCACAATAGTGGTCAAACCTTCGGAATTCACCTCCGCATCAACGCTGGAGTTTGCAGAGCTTTTCGAGAAGGCAGGGTTCCCGTCGGGTGTTTTCAACGTGGTGACCGGTTACGGCGCAGAGGTGGGTGCTGCGTTGATAGAGCATCCGCTCGTTGCAAAGATCAGCTTCACCGGCTCCGATGCAACGGGCCGGCTCATCAATGAAAAGGCAGCGCGCCTGCTAAAGCATACAGCCATGGAGCTGGGCGGCAAGTCCCCCAATATAGTGTTTGAGGATGCCGACCTGGAACAGGCGGTATTTGGCGCAATATCTGGCATCTTCGCCGCTACCGGCCAAACTTGTATTGCCGGGTCACGGTTATTGGTACAGCGTAGTATCCACGATGATGTTGTCAAGCGGCTGCTCGAGGTGGCCGGCACGGCTCGCATGGGGGACCCGATGCATGCAGACACACAAGTCGGTCCAATCACGACGCTACCCCAATTTCAGAAGGTGCTTGACTATATTGATGTGGCGCGGAACGAAGGTGCGACTGCGGTGCTGGGTGGCAAAAAAGGTATGGCGCCGGAGTGTGGAAACGGATGGTTCGTCGAACCGACTATTTTCACCGGTGTACGCAACGACATGCGAATCGCTCAGGAAGAGGTATTCGGGCCCGTGCTTTCCATCATCCCCTTCGAAGACGAAGCCGATGCATTACGCATCGCCAATGATGTCCGTTTCGGACTGGCCGCTGCGGTCTGGACCCAGGATATTGGCCGCGCGATCCGCATGTCCGAGAAACTGCAAGCCGGGACAGTCTGGGTAAATACCTATCGCGCCGTGAGCTTCATGGCGCCTTTCGGTGGCTACAAGGATTCAGGCCTCGGACGCGAGAATGGCATTGATTCGGTAAAAGAATTTCTGCAGACTAAATCTGTGTGGATCAATAGTGGAGCTGTAACCAGTAATCCGTTTGTGCTGCGGTAATTTGCGGTTTATGGGCCGGTAGCGTGGTCGCGATTGCCGGAGATTAGAAACAGCAGAGCCCAGATTTAATCAAGTTAAGCATGGTAGTCAACAATCTTTCAGACGGTCGTCCACGTGCCGCATCGACCGCCGAATCGGCGTATATCGAGGGCCCCGTCGGGCGTATTGCCCTATTGTTGGACCAAGCCAGCCGCCCCGGGGTCGGTGTAGCGATCATTGCACACCCCCAGCCATTAATGGGCGGTTCGCCCCGGCATAAAATTCCTCACCGACTTGCTCAAGCGACCGTCGGTCTTGGATGGCAGGTATATCGTCCGAGCTTCCGTGGCGTGGGCGGTAGCGAAGGGCAATATGACCATGGTGTCGGGGAAACGGAAGACATGTTGGCTGTAGTCGCGCATGCCCGCCAGCAGCACCCCGGTCTGCCGCTTGCGTTGATCGGCTTTTCATTTGGAGCCTACGTGATGTCTCGGGTAGCGTCCAGGCTTGTCGGCGCAGGGTGCGAGGCAAAGAAAGTCATATTGCTGGGGTTGCCGGTGGGGGATGTGCCGGGTGGGAGAAACTACGACACCGAGCAGGTGCCGGCCACTACCCTGGTTGTTCACGGTGAAAACGATAATAATGCGTATCTGGCGCAGTTGATGGACTGGGCGCGCCCTCAACGCCTTCCGGTCGTCGTGGTCCCGGGCGCCGACCACTTCTTTTCTGACAGCCTGGACCGCTTGATTGCGCTTGTCGTCAGGGAGCTAGGCTGCTAGAGCATGAGGTGATCGGCTTTGAACGAGTATTGATGATGAAGAAGATCCTGCACATTATGGTTTTCAGCCTGCTTCCGACCATCGCTCTGGCTGCGGGCGATCATGGCGAGCACACACACGCCGCGCCTGGCCTCGAGACGCCTATGTCGCATGCATTGTCTCCGGGCGGCGGACCGGGCGATCCATCTCAGGTCACCCGCACGATCGAGATAGACATGCTCGATACTATGCGATTCTCGCCAGGCGAGGTCCATGTCAAAGCAGGCGAGACAGTTCGCTTCGCCATCGCGAATGCCGGAAAGCTTCCCCACGAATTGGTGATTGGCTCGCTTGCCGACCTGAAGGCTCATGCTATTGAAATGCGCAAGAATCCCGGCATGAGGCATGACGAACCCAATGCAATTACGTTGAACCCTGGGCAGCGTGGCAGTCTGGTCTGGAAGTTCGATCGGGCCGGTACGGTGGACTTCGCCTGTACGAGCCCTGGACATATGGAGGCCGGGATGATAGGCAGGGTGCAGGTCGAGTAAGCAAGGCAGTATGGTGAATACAAAGCACGTTCTCGTTGGGATCGGAATCGCTGTGGCTGCGGCCGGTGCGTTGCTTCTTTATAGCGCGGGCCGGGATCCAGGGCCGGCATTCATCGATCCTGCGGACAAGACGCTGCTTGTACAAGGCAAGGCAATCTATGCAAGCCATTGCGCGGCCTGCCATGGCGCATCCTTGCAGGGCCAGCCTGATTGGCGTCAGCGGCTGCCCAATGGCAGGTTACCTGCGCCGCCACATGACAAAACCGGCCATACTTGGCATCACCCCGATGCCATCTTGTTTGATATGGTCAAGAACGGTCTGGTGCCTGGCAAGACAGCACCGCCCGGCTACGAGAGCGATATGCCGGCTTATGGCACGGTGTTGACCGACGAAGAAATCATAGCCGTACTCGCTTACATCAAAAGTAGTTGGCCGCCGAAGGTCCTGGAAGCGCAGAAAAAAGTCACCCTGCAGCAAGGCAAATAGTTTGTGACCCACATTAAGCTTTGGTGATCCGGCGGGCAAGTGTTAACGTGAGTATTGCCTAAATCACAACCAGGATCGCTTATGGCTGCGTTTCTTCCGGCATTGAAAATCGCCCTTCCATATATCACCCAGATTGTCACGGCAACCTTGCCGATGTTCACCTCCCGGCCGGCCAATGCCAAATCCGACGAAGTCGTGCCACAGCAAATTCGCGAGCTGCAGGCGGCGGTGACGCACAACGCCGAATCGGTCAAGGGTCTGGCGACGCAATGGAAGGACACTATGGTAGGCATAGACGCCGCCGCTGCCCGGCTACAAAAAGAGATGGTCGGACTGAGACGGCTGGCTTACTGTTCTACCGCCATTGCGGTGCTGGCCTGCGTGCTGGCATTGTTCGCTGTAGTAGGGCGGTAGCCGCCTGCTGCATGCCAGCAGCATCTTGCCGGCCGTGCTTTATCGGGCTGCGTCCTGCCAGTCCAGCGCCCAATTGCCCGAGCGGGCATTTTGCAGCCACAGCATGCACGCCAGAGTCTTGGCGTCGGTCACGCCGCCTTGCCGGCAAGCCTCGGCCAGATCTTCTATGGATTTTGTATGCACTTCAAGGAATTCATCCTTGTCGAGCTGTGCCGCCCCGGCTGTCAGGCGCCGGGCAAAGAAAATATGGATGATCTCGGTGGAATAGGCGATGGCCAGGTGCATGGCGCCTGCGTACGCCCACTCGCCCGCAAGATAGCCCGTTTCTTCCTGCAATTCACGTTGGGCGCAGAGTAGCGGATCCTCGCCCGCGTCCAGCTTGCCGGCGGGAAATTCGAGCATCACGCGATTCACGGGATAGCGGAACTGGCGTTCGAGCACAACGTGGTCATCATCCAGCAGCGGAATAATGACGACTGCCCCGGGGTGCACGATGTATTCGCGGTCCGCGCTGTGCCCATTGGGCAGGCGGACTTTATCGCGGCGGGCCTTCAGGAAGCTGCCATCCACTAGTGTTTCGCTGTCGATGCGCGTTTCGGTCAAATGGTCGTCGGCAGGATTTGTCATGGTCACTTCAGTAAAAGGTATGAACTTCGATCGACAGGATACTGCGAAAAGCGCCGCTCGTGCGTTTGCCAGAGAGAGCATCCATCGCGCCGTCGCGGCTGTTTCTTTAGCAAAGTCTTGCATAGCGGGAAGGGGCGCGGTGAGCATTTCCCTGGCCGTGCCGACTCGGGTAACGTCGAGGTCCAATAGACTTTTCCAAGACAAATAACTAGACTTATTCCACACGACCCGCGTGTAGAGGTGGTTGGATCGTGTGCTGCTTTCGCTTCTTCCGCGCCGGGGCCTGTAAAGCCAATCATAGGCTTGCGCGCCGACATCTTGCATAACAAGCAACAAAGGACGAGACAGGTAATGGAGACTTGGCGTTTATCGGCCACTGAAGTGGCTGCCCTGGTGCGTGAAAAGAAAATATCGGCGCGCCAGGTAGCCCAGCAGGCGCTGGAACGGGTGGAAAGGGTCAATGGCGCACTCAATGCAATCGTGGATTATCGGCCCGACGAGGTGCTGACCGCGGCCGGCGCCATCGACAAGCGCATGGCCGCGGGCGAGGACGTGGGACCGTTGGGCGGCGTGCCGGTTACGGTCAAAGTCATTACCGACCAAGTGGGTTACGCCACGACCAATGGGGTGGCGCTGCAGCGTGACGCCATCGCCACGCATAACAGCCCTGTCGTGGACAATATATTGAACGCAGGCGCGGTCATACTGGGGCGTACCAACACCCCCGCATTTTCAT
This sequence comes from Pseudomonadota bacterium, assembly GCA_023389535.1. Classification (GTDB taxonomy): domain Bacteria; phylum Pseudomonadota; class Gammaproteobacteria; order Burkholderiales; family Burkholderiaceae_B; genus UBA6240. The sequence continues at coordinate 1,672 of JAEWEH010000204.1, read as the reverse complement.
ACCGCTGGTTCACTAATAACAAGCTGCATGGGGCGACGCGTAATCCGCACGATGCCAGCCTGACACCGGGAGGATCGTCGGGCGGCGCCGCGTCTGCGGTGGCCAGCGGGATGGGCAACATCGCGCTGGGTACCGACATCGCCGGCTCGGTGCGCTATCCCGCTTATGCTTGCGGCGTGCATGGGCTGCGCCCTTCCCCGGGCAGGGTGCCGGCCTACAACACGACCACGGGTGAACGGTCGGTGGGCGCACAACTGATGTCGGTAACAGGCCCGCTGGCACGTACGGTCGGCGATCTGCGCTTGTCGCTGGCAGCCATGGCGGTGGGCAGCCACCGGGACCCATTCTGGGTGCCGGCGCCTTTGCAGGGGCCGGCTGCGCCGCGCCGGGCGGCCTTGTGCTTGCGGCCCGACGGACTGGCGACAGCGCCTGAAATCATCGACCATCTGCGCAAGGCTGCCGCCAGCCTCGTCGATGCCGGTTGGGAAGTTTCCGAGGTAGACAACCTGCCGCCCCTGCGCGAAGCCGTTGGGCTGCAGATCAAGCTCTGGATAGGCAATGACTACGACAAGCAGATGGAAGCCGCGGAGCGGGAAGGCGATCTGGGTGCGCTGACCGCGTTGCGGGGCCAACGCCAGGTAGCGTCCGAGTTGAACCTTGGAAGTTTTTCCGATGCATTGACACGCCGGGCGACGCTGATACGTTTTTGGCAGGCTTTCCTGGACCAGTATCCGGTCGTTCTAATGCCTGTGTCGGGCGAATTGCCTTTTCCCGACGATCTGGACCTGCAGGGCGACGATGCCTATAAAAGGGTATGGGAAGCGCAACTGCCGCAGGTTGGGATTCCGCTGCTGGGCCTGCCTGGGCTCTCCTTGTGCACGGGCAAAGTTGGCAGTGCCCCCGTCGGGGTGCAGATCGTCGCCGGCCGCTTTCGTGAAGACTTGTGCCTGGCCGCGGGGGAAGATATCGAACGCCGCGGCTGGAAGCCTGAAGTCGTACCGGTCTAGGCGATAGAGTGTCCCACTTAAGGGGTGGATGATGAAGAAAGTAGGTGTAATCGGGTTGGGCAATATGGGCAGTGGCATGGCCGTGTCCCTGCAGAAGGCCGGCTTCCAGGTGCATGGCTACGATCCCTCGGGTGATGCGGCGGCGCGCATGGCGGCGGCTGGGGTCCGTATTGCTGATTCGCCGGCTGCGCTGTCGGGGGCCGTTGATGCCATCCTGCTCTCCTTGCCGAATTCCGCCGTCGTCGAATCGGTAGTGTTCGGGAGCGAAGGCTTGCTTGCTGGAGCCTGCAAGGGACTGCTTGTCGTCGATACCAGCACGGCCGATCCCGTCAGCACGCGCAAGGTGGCGCAGGCTTTGCATGAGGCCGGCATGGTTTTCCTGGATGCGCCGGTCAGCGGCGGGCCCAAGGGGGCGGCATCGGGCACCCTGACCATGGTGCTGGGCGGCAGCCCACAGGATGTCGCCGCAGCAGAGCCCATACTCGCGGCGATCAGTGCCAAGCGCGTTCATGTAGGGCCCGCGGGCGCTGGGCATGTCGCCAAATTGCTGAACAACATGCTGTGCGGCGCGCATTTGCTGCTTGCGGCCGAAGCCGCCCGCATCGCCCGAGCAGCGGGCCTGGATGAGCAGCAGATATTTGAAGGGATCAACGCTGGATCAGGGC
>JAEWEH010000107.1 GCA_023389535.1 Pseudomonadota bacterium | reverse complement strand
GACCGGCCTGATCTACGGTGGCCGAGCGACCTTGCTGGTCGGGGTGGTGGCCGCCTTTCTGTCGGTGTTCATCGGCGTCGTGGTCGGCGCCCTGGCGGGCTATTACGGCGGCTGGGTCGACGAGGCGCTGATGCGCATCACCGAGTTTTTCCAGGTGCTGCCGGCCTTGTTGTTCGCCATGGTGCTGGTGACCTTGTTCTCGCCCACATTGTGGACGATCTCCATAGCCATAGGGGTGGTCAGCTGGACCGGCACGGCGCGCCTGGCGCGCGGGGAATTCCTGCGCCTGAAACAGCTGGACTATATCCTGGCCGAGCGCGTCATTGGCGCCAGCAGCGGCCGCATCATCTGGAAAGTCATCCTGCCCAATGCCGTGGCGCCGCTGATCGTATCGGCGACATTGGCCATAGGCACCGCCATCCTGTTCGAGGCCGGGCTGTCCTTCCTGGGCCTAGGCGACCCGAACATGATGAGCTGGGGCCTGATGATAGGCAATAGCCGGCCCTACATCCTGACCGCATGGTGGGCGGTGACGCTGCCGGGCGTGGCTATTTTCCTTACGGTGCTGGCCGTCAGCCTGATCGGCGACGGCCTGAACGATGCCTTCAATCCAAGACTGCGGGAGCGGGCATGATGAGCAGTACGAACAATGCGGCGGCCATGCCGGAACCTTTGCTGAAGGTGGATCGCCTGAGCGTGGAGTTCGCCGGGCGCAAGGGCATCGCGCCGGTGCTGAACGATGTCAGTTTTGAAGTGGCGCCGGGGGAAACGGTCTGCCTGGTAGGCGAATCGGGCTGTGGCAAGAGCATGACGGCGCTGGCCATCATGCGGCTGATTCCCGATCCGGGCCGCATCAATACAGGCGTCATACAGCTGCGCGGCGCCGATCTGGCGCAGTACAGCGTGCCGGAGATGCGGCGCATCCGCGGCAACAAGATATCCATGATCTTCCAGGAGCCCATGACGGCGCTGAACCCGGTCTACACCGTGGGCGACCAGATCTGCGAACCCTTGCGACTGCACCAGGGACTGAGCCGGGAAGACGCCCGGGCCAGGGCGATCGATATCCTGCGCTCCGTCGAAATTCCAGCGCCCGAGCGCCGCATCGACGAGTATCCGCACCAGTTGTCGGGTGGCATGCGCCAGCGCGTGATGATTGCCATGGCGCTAGCCTGTGATCCCGACGTGCTGATCGCGGACGAACCCACCACGGCGTTGGATGTGACCGTGCAGGCGCAGATCTTCGATTTGCTGCGTGCGCAGCAGCAGCGGCGCGGCACCGCCATCGTCATGATTACGCATGACATGGGGGCAGTGGCCGAAATGTCCGACCGCGTCGTGGTCATGTATGGCGGGCGCGTGGTGGAAGAAGGCCTGACCAGCGAAATACTTGAAAGCCCCCGGCATCCCTACACCGTGGGCCTGATCGCCTGCCTGCCCGAGCTGGATCCCGAGCCGACCCTGGACCGGCCGGACTTGCCCGAGATCCCCGGCGTCGTGCCGTCGGTCTGGCAGCGAGGCGTCGGCTGTCCCTTTGCCGACCGCTGCGCCAGCGTCATGCCCAAGTGCCGGCAGGACTTTCCTCCCGCATTCCAGACCGGCCCCACGCAGAAAGTGTCGTGCTGGCTATACGAGGAGCAATCATGAGCAGTGTCCAATCAGCCGCGCCGCTACTGTCCGTGCGCGGCCTGAAGGTGCATTTCCGCGTTAATCGCGGCGGCTGGGGCAAAGAGCCCACTGTCGTCCATGCCGTTGATGGCGTCTCGTTCGACGTACAGCGCGGCCGCACCATGGCCATCGTCGGCGAGTCCGGTTCGGGCAAGACCACGACGGCCTTGTCGGTCATGCGGCTGGCGCCCATTACCCAGGGCTCCATTCATTTCAACGGGGTGGACATCACCGCGATGGAAGGCGAAGCCTTGCGCAAGCAGCGCCGCCATCTGCAACTGGTGTTCCAGGACCCTTATTCGTCGCTGAATCCGCGCCAGCGCGCCGGCGATATCGTGCGCATGCCTTTGATCCTGATGGGCATAGGCACACCGGCCGAACAAAAGGAAAAAGTCAACGAACTGTTCCGTCTGGTGGGCCTGCGCGAAGAACAGCAATTGCTGTTTCCGCACCAGTTTTCAGGCGGCCAGCGCCAGCGCCTGAATGTGGCGCGCGCCTTGGCGACCGACCCGCAGTTGATCGTCTGTGACGAGCCGGTATCGGCGCTGGATATCGCCATCCGCGCGCAGATACTGAATCTATTGCGCCGCATCCAGCGCGAGCGCGGGCAGTCTTTTTTGTTCATCAGCCACGACATGGCGGTGGTTGAGCATATTTGCGACGATATCGCCGTCATGTATCTGGGCCAGGTGGTGGAGCAGGCGTCGCGCGAAGCCTTCTTTTCGCGCCCCTTGCACCCCTACAGCGTGGCGCTGATGTCGGCGGTGCCGACAGTCAGCGGGGGGCGCGAAAAAGCCGCTCAGCGCATCAAGCTGACAGGCGATCCACCCAGCCCCATCAATCCGCCCTATGGCTGCCGTTTTGCCGGGCGATGCCCGGCAGCACAGGATTTATGCAAGCAGGAACCGCCGCAGCTGCGCGAAGTGCTGCCCGGGCATAAAGTAGCCTGCCATTTCGTCGTGGCAGATGGTCATAACGTGAAAGCGCCCCTGGATGGGCGCCAGGCATTCGGTATCAAGGAGCACGCGGCATGAGCCGGCAAGCAGCAACAGCACAAGCATCAACGACGGTATTCAAGGCCAAGCGCATACTTACCATGAACCCGGCCCAGCCTGTCGCCACCCATGTGGCGGTGCGTGATGGGCGCATCCTAGCCGTGGGGTCCGAACAGGACGTCAAGGCGTGGGGGCCGGTACAGGAAGACGATCGCTATGCCGACCATGTATTGATGCCGGGTCTGGTGGAAGGACACAGCCACCTGTATGAGGGCGTGGTCTGGCGCTATGTCTACGTGGGCTATTACGACAGGCGCGGCCCCGATGGCACCGTCTGGCCGGGCCTGAAAACCTTCGACGGTGTCGTGCAGCGCTTGTCCCAGGCATTGGCCCGGCTCGGGCCGGATGAGCACCTGGTGGGCTGGGGCTTTGATCCCATCTATTTCGGCACGGAACGCATGACGGTGCGCGACCTGGACAAGGTGGCGGACAACCGTGCGGTGATCGTCATGCATGCCAGCATGCACCTGATGAACGTCAATAGCTGGACCTTGCAGCAGGCCGGCATCGACCGCGACACCGATATCGAGGGCATTACGCGTTTCGCCGATGGCGAACCCACCGGCGAACTGCAGGAATTCGCGGCGATGTTCCCGGTGACACGCATGCTGGGCAATCCCTTGGGCACGCTGGGCCAGAGCGCCGAATGCCTGGAGATGTTCGGCAAGGTGTGTCAGTATGCCGGCGTGACCACAGCCGCCGACCTGCTCAATGATCTGGAGCCGGAAGGCGTGCGCGAGCTTGCACGCGTCACCAGCCGGGAAGATTTCCCGGTGCGTATCGTGCCGGCTGCGTCCGGCATGCTGTTCGGGCGCGATGTGGAGGGTTGTCTGCGCAGGCTGGACGAGCTCAAGCCGCTGAATCACGACAAGATGCAATTGGGCCTGGTCAAGCTGGTGGTGGACGGATCCATACAAGGGTTTACGGCGCGCTTGCGCTGGCCGGGGTATTTCAATGGCGCGGCCAATGGCATCTGGGTGATGCCGCCGGCCGACCTGACGCCAGTGGTGCAGGCTTATCATCGCGCCGGCATTCAGTTGCACATCCACACCAATGGCGATGAAGCGACCGCGGTTGCCCTGGACGCGGTCGAGCAGGCGCTGCTGGACTTTCCACGCCCCGATCACCGCCATACTCTGCAACATTGCCAAATGGCCGACGAAGCGCAGTTCCGGAAGATGGCCTCTCTGGGCATGTGCGTCAACTTGTTCGCCAACCACATTTTCTATTGGGGCGACGCCCACTACGGCATGACCATGGGTCCTGACCGCGCCAACCGCATGGACGCCTGCGGCACGGCGCAGCGCCTGGGCGTGCCCTTCGCCATGCATTCCGATGCGCCCATCACCGCCATTGGCCCGCTGTTCACCGCCTGGTGCGCGGTGAACCGGCGCACGGCGTCGGGACGCGTGCTGGGTGAAAGCGAGCGCATCAGCGTGCCGGACGCCTTGCGTGCCATTACGCTGGGCGCGGCCTACACATTGGGCATGGACGACCGCATCGGTTCCATCGAAGTCGGCAAGTTCGCAGACTTCTGCGTGCTGGAAAGCGATCCGCTGGACGTTGCACCCGAACGCCTGAAAGATGTGGTGGTCGCGGGCACCGTGATCGGCGGCCGCCCGCTGGCCTTGCCAAACACCTGATATGGGAACACCGGCGCGTATTCCGCTGACTGTATTGGGCGGCTTCCTGGGAGCGGGCAAGACCACCTTGCTGAACCATCTGCTGAATACCAGTGCCAGCCGGCGGGTCGCGGTGCTGGTCAATGACTTTGGTCCCATCAACGTGGATGCACGCCTGATCGCCCGCCATGACGGCGATACCATCAGCCTGACCAATGGCTGTGTATGCTGTTCCATGGGATCGGGGCTGGACGCCGCCCTGATCCGTGCCATGGATCGCGACCCGGCCCCCGACTGGATAGTGATAGAGGCCAGCGGCGTGTCCGACCCCGGGCGCATTGCCCAAGTCGGCATGGCGGATCCGCTGCTGCAGCTGGAAGGCGTGGTGGTCATGGTCGACTCGGAGCAGGTGTTGACCCACGCCGATGACGTTTTGCTGGCGGACACTCTGGCGCGGCAGATGGCTGCCGCGGACTTGCTGGTGCTGAACAAAAGGGATCTGCTGCCGGACGACAAGATGGAGCTGTTAAAGTCCGAACTGACACGCCGGTTTGGCGACGTTCCAATGATAGAGACCGCCTACGGCAAAGTGGCGCTCGATGCCCTGATGGGGCCACGCCGTCTGGGTGGGACCGCTGCGCCACGGACGCGGCATCACAGCCATCATGGCGATCATCATCATGGCCATGAACACCACGAACGTGGACACCACGACCTCCACCAAGGCGAGGCGGGGGGCGCGCGGCTACAGGACGTGGACCAGGAGCCGGATCACCCATTTGAAAGCGGCAGCTGGACCTGCAAGGGCGTTCTGTCGGCGGACGGGCTCATCCAGGCGCTCAAGCGGTTGCCCCGCTCGGTCATTCGTGTCAAGGGTTGGGTCAGGACTGACCGGCATGGCCCCGTGATTGTTCACTTCGCCGGCCGGCGGGTGCGGTTTGAACCGCTAGCCGGCCTGCAGGAAGATTTTGCCGCCGACGCTGACAATCAACTCGTCTATATCGGCTTGCGCGGCGAAGCCCTGGATGCCGCCATGCAGGCCGCGCTGGCGCCGCTGTCCGTCGGCTGAGCGCCAACTGACGCTGAAGCCCTAGGAAATCGGGATAAGGCTGGCCCGTGTTCGGCCACTGGTTTTCCTTTCGGCATGGGGGTACGATATAGGTATTTATATCGTAATACGATCTAATTGCAAGTGGGTTGCGAGGACGACAGGCCGCGCCATGCAGAAGCGGCAGTCAATAGAAAAGAGAAAACGCCAACAGGAGTCGACCATGGACGAGTTCTTGGTGAATATGAGTTGGGCGGCCGTGTTCCAGATCATCTTGGTAGATGTGCTGCTCGGAGGAGACAACGCAGTGGTGATTGCCCTGGCCTGCCGCAACCTGCCGGTGCAAAGACGTATGCAGGCAATTTTATGGGGCACGGGTGGCGCCATTGGCTTGCGCGTGGTGCTTATCGCTTTTGCCCTGGCGCTGCTGGTGCTTCCGGCGGTGAAAATCGTGGGCGGCCTGTTGCTGTTGTGGATAGGCATAAAGTTGATGGCGCCGGAAGATGACAGCCAGGACATACAAGGCAGCAATTCATTGCTGGCGGCGATCAAAACCATTATTTTGGCGGATTTCGTCATGAGCCTGGACAACGTGGTGGCCATCGCCGGGGTGGCGCAAGGCGCGCACGCCGATCACCAGCTGCTGTTGATCATCTTCGGCCTGCTGGTGAGCGTGCCCATCATTATCTGGGGCAGCACCATATTGCTCAAATTGCTTGACCGCTATCCCTTTATCGTCACAGCGGGTGCAGGACTCCTGGGCTGGATTGCCGGTGGGATGCTGGCCAGCGACGCACTGATCGTGCGCCAATTCGGAGATATCGATGGCCCGGCGAAATATGCCATCGAGGCGGGCGGTGCCGTGTTGGTCGTCGTTATAGGATCCTGGCTGGCCGCGCGGCGCGGCCTGGGCCAAGCCGTCGAGCGCGAATCAGCGTGATTTGTTGCCGCTACGATTGTCCACGGGCGGTGCGCCTGGCGTGGCGCGCCCCGGGTCGGCGGCATCGGCCGGTTCCACGCCGGGCGGGATGTTCACATTCGTCGTAGGTGAATTCGGATCCACCGGTGCATTCATCCACGATCGCTGATCCCCATGGATGGACTCTTCCTTCTTTTCCTTGTCATGGGGTGTGGTTTCCTTGCGGAACGACTCTTTCATGATGTCGGTACTGGGCTGTTCTGGCTTGGGCATAAGACACCTCGCAAATGGCGGAAAGGGCCCTAAAGTTGCCTCGAGCCCGGCCCGGATCGGTCAGCAAATCACATACCGCGGCGGGAAGCCATTCCCTGAGCTACAATTTGTAGATGTCGATCTCTTCGTCGAAATTTTTGTCGCCGCTTGAACAGCAACCTGTCCAGGCGGCGTACTTTTTGTCCGAGCGGCCCTTGTTCCTGGCATCCCAGGAAGCGGCCCTGCGCTCGGCGTTCGCGCGCGCCAAGCCTGGTTAGCCCAGGCCATAGCCTCCAGGTATCGCGCTGGGGCGTGCAGGCCTGCACCGCTCCGCAGCTTCAGATTCTTTCATTACATCCATGGCGCGGCCCCCGCCGGGCGCCGGACGCCAGGCGAAAAATCGTCACGTATCCGCGTTCTCACCATGCAACTTACCAAAAACTTCGTCAAAGCCAAGAATCCCTGCACGTCCGGCTACCGTTGGTTTCTTCGCGATCGGAATGGACAGGGGGACTACCAGGAAATCCTGGATGCGCTGGTCGCAGACAATCGCATTGACGACGCCTGCTGGCTGCTGGATCAATTCGGGCCCACCGACATGGTGCTGACGGCTGATTGTATCGAGGCGGACGCCGTGGTCTTCTCGGGGACGATCAAGGTGCGGCAGGACATCCACGTGCAAAGCGTCCTGCGGGCCGGGCGGGCCATTCACGCGGGGGCGGGCATCCGGGCCGGCGGGGAAATCGTGGCGGGCGAAGGCATCGAAACGAGCGGTGGCGTGGTGTGCGGGGGCGCTATTCGTGTTGGCGGCGATATGAAGGCGGAGTGGGGCATAGAAGCGGAAACCAGGCTGGAGATCGGTGGTGGCGCCCGTGCGCAATGGGACATTTGTGCAGGGCAGAGCATACTGGTCGGTGGCGACATCCGCGGCGGGCAAAGCCTGATCGCGGGTGGCTCCATCCAATGCCAGCAAGGCATCAAGGTGGGCGGTACGGTGCGTGCCGGGCACGATATACAGGTGCTGCGCGGCATACAGGCAGGCGCCTGCATCGTTGCCGGCAATCACCTGGAAGCAGGTTGGGGCATGCATGCCGGCGGCGATATCGCGGCCGATGGATCCATCAAGGCCGGAGAAGGCCTGGTCGCCGCGGGGCTCATCACGCCCGGCAGCGGCCATGGCATCTACGCGGGATTGAAAGTGCGGCTGGACGCATGGGCCGACGCCGCAAGAGTGGTCGCCAGCGTGCGTCCTGACGCGTTGATCAGCGGGTATTGGGATGAAGACGGCCGCTGCATCGGCCTGGCGTGACCGCCGAACGTCGCTGCCGTCCCGGGAAGCAGCGGGCGGGCATACGACTATCGTGCCGCAGCATGCGGTCGTGTAAACGCATCGCGATAGAATCAGACATTTGCTGATGAGGTGCTCATGTCCACGGACGCACGCCTGACCGAGATCGAAATCAAACTGACGGACCACGAAGACTTGGTGCTGGCGCTGAACGACAGGGTGTATGCGCAGCAGAAGCAGATCGACGAGTTACGGGCCTTGTGCATGGCGCTGGTCAAACGCCTGGGCGATAGCCCGGACAGTGGAGCGGATCCCTATGCCGAAGAAAGGCCGCCACATTATTGATCGGCCATGGGCGCCCCGCGCGCCAGCCGGTCCGTCATGCCGTCGACGAGCAGTCGCAACGCAGCGGCCGCTGCGGACATTCTTTTAGCGTGCGCAGGCCTTAGTTCCTGAATAAGTGGTGTGATGCGGAAAAAAACAGAGGGTTCTTGGTCGGAGTTGTTGCGAGGTCGCAACGGCTTGCGTTCGCTGGCTTTGGCCGGCGGCGTGGCGGTCCACGCCGTCAACGTGTATATCGTCACGACCATCCTGCCGTCGGTGGTGCAAGACATAGGCGGCCTGGAGTATTACGCCTGGAACACTACGCTTTTCGTGGTGGCGTCCATTCTGGGTTCGGCGCTGTCGCCTCCGGCCATACAAAAGCTGGGCTTGCGGCAGGCCTTTCTGGCGTCCCTCGTGGTGTTTGTCGCGGGCACCGTGGTGTGCGCACTGGCGCCCGGCATGCTCACCCTCTTGGCCGGGCGCAGCGCTCAGGGCCTGGGGGGCGGCTTCCTGCTGGGCTTGAGCTATTCCGCCGTCCGCATGGTGTTCGATGAGCGTCTGTGGTCACGCGCGATGGTGCTGGTATCCAGCATGTGGGGGGTCGCCACCCTGGCCGGCCCGGCCATTGGCGGGGTTTTTGCCGAGACTGGCCACTGGCGGCTGGCCTTCTGGTCGGTGCTGCCCATCGCTGCGTTGCTGGCATTGCTGGTGATGACGCAGTTGAATGCCGGCGAGCGGCCGGCGAAAAAAATGCGCGTGCAGACCCCCATCGGCCGCGTCCTGATGTTGGCGCTTGCCGTGCTGACGGTATCGGGGGCCAGCCTGTCGTCCAGCATGGTGTGGAATGCGGTGGGCGTGGCAGTCGGATTGCTTATAACACTCTGGATGGCACGTATCGACAGCCGCTCCGGCTTGCGGCTTTTCCCCAGCGGATCGTATTCGGCGGGCAGCGCCTTAAGCAGCCTTTATGCTTGCATCTGCCTGCTGAGCATCGGCGTGACGACCGAAATATACATGCCCTATTTCCTGCAGGTCATCCATCACAAGAGCCCGCTGGTGGCGGGGTATTGGGCGGCACTGCTGTCGGTCGGATGGACGACCGGCTCTTTCATCAGTTCAGGCAGGCCCGTCGCGTGGGTCAATCGGCTGATCGTCGCCGGGCCCATGTTATCGGCGGTCTCTCTGGCCGGGCTGGCTATTGCCATGCCATGGGCCGGATTGTCGCAAGGAGAGCGGCATGGGTACTGGCTGCTTCCGCCCTTGATGGGGATTGGCCTGGGGGTGGGTCTGTGCTGGCCCAATTTGCTGACGCGCGTGTTCAAGTCCGCGCCCCACGGGCAGGAAAACATCGCATCGGCAGCCATTACGACTTTGCAGCTTTACGCCATGGCGATGGGCGCGGCCCTGGCCGGTATGGTCACGAACGCGGCGGGCTTTACCGATCCCGGTGGGATGGAAGGCGCCCGCCAAGCCGCATTGGCCTTATTCGCCATATTTGCCTGCGCCCCGGGTCTGGCGGCCTTCATCAGCGGCCCGGCTCGACGCGCGGCGTGAGCTATGGCCGCAGGTGGAATTCTTCCGGATCAGGCCCCGTCCTGCCCGCTGGATCATCCAACTGGGCGATTGCGTCCATATCGGCATCGTCCAGGCTGAAGTCGAAGACCTGGATGTTTTCCTGGATCCGGCTGGGTGTGATCGATTTGGGGATGACCATATTGCCCAGTTGCAAGTGCCAGCGCAGGATCACCTGTGCCACCGAGCGCCCATGTTTATCAGCGATGGGGCGTAGCGCAGGATGCTCCAGCAAGCTGCCCCGGCCCAGGGGACTCCACGCTTCCGTAACGATATCGTGGTCGGCATGAAAGGCCCGTAATTCGGCCTGTTGGAAACGCGGGTGCAATTCGATTTGATTCACCACGGGCAAGACGCCGGTCTGGTCGAGTAGTTTCTGCAAATGCGGAATGTTGAAATTGCATACGCCTATGGACTTGGCACGGCCTTCATCGCGCAGCTGTATCAGGCTTTCCCATGCATCGACATATTTATCCAGCTTGGGTGCGGGCCAGTGAATCAGATAGAGGTCGACATAGTCCAGGCCCAAACGGTCCAGACTTTCCTGGAAAGCCTCTTTGGCGCTGTCGTGGCCGTGGCGGTCATTCCACAGCTTGGTTGCGATGAACAAATCTTCACGGGCGATGCCCGAGGCGGCGATGCCTCGTCCTACGCCGGCTTCGTTGGCGTATATTGCGGCAGTGTCGATGGAGCGGTAGCCGGCCTTGACCGCGGTATCGACGACCGTGGCGGCTTCATCGTCCGGCACCAGCCAGACGCCCAGCCCCAGTTGCGGCGCCTGGCGGCCATCGTAAAAAGTGACAACAGTCTGTTGGTCAGGCATGGATTCCTCCGTTGCAGCCTGCACGGGGCGGGCTGGTTAGTAATGCAGGGGTTCGGGTACTCTATGGAGTGTAGATTGCTGCAATGCAAGAAAAATAGGGGCGCACGACCATTGCCCGCATAGTTCAAAGTAATACCAGGAGAAAAAAATGAGCATTCACACCCAGGCCAAGCGTATCAGCGTACCGCAATTGATGGCGTACAAAGGCCAGCAGAAAATCGCCGCCCTGACCGCCTATACAGCGCCTTTTGCGCGTTTGCTGGACGAGTCCCTGGACATGATATTGATAGGTGATTCTACCGCCATGGTGGGATACAACCACCCCAATACCTTGTCGATCACGGTGGAACAGCTGGCGATGCACGCCGCGGCGGTGGTCAGTGTAACCAGCCACGCCTGCATCATCGCCGACATGCCTTTCGGAAGCTATCAGCAGTCGCCGCAGCAGGCGTTTGCAAGCGCGGCAAAGATGCTGGCTCTCAGTGGCGCCGACGGCGTCAAGCTGGAAGGCGGCGCGGCACTGGCGGACACGACGCGATTTTTGGTGGATCGCGGCATACCCGTGCTGGCCCATGTTGGCCTGATGCCGCAGTACGTCAATACCATGGGCGGTTTCAAGGCACAGGGCATGACCGATGAATCCGCTGAACGCATCTTGCAGGATGCCATCGCGCATCAGCAGGCGGGTGCATTCGGCGTGGTGCTGGAAGGCATCGCCGAACCGCTGGGCCGGCGCATTACCGAAGAACTGGCCATTCCCACCATAGGCATAGGCGCGAGCCCCGCCTGCGATGGGCAGATCCTGGTCACAGAAGACATACTGGGCTTGAGCGGCGGGAAAATCCCAAAATTCGCCCAGCCGTTCGCCGATGCGGCCTCTGTCATACGCGACGCGGCCGCGGAATATGCCAGGCAGGTCAAGCAAGGCGAATTCCCGGGATTGCAGCATTGCTTTGGGGTAAAAAAGACCGGCGGCTAATCGGCGACCCACTCGCTGGCCTGGTTCTGCGCGGCGTGCCCATGCCGCCCAGTTACGATCGCGCCGTTCCGAAGGCTTCTACGTATTTTTCTTTGAGAGCGTTTCTTTGAGAGCACGAGGAAGTAGTATTCATTAATTGAATAAATTGCATTCATGAATATATAATATGCATA
>JAEWEH010000105.1 GCA_023389535.1 Pseudomonadota bacterium | reverse complement strand
GCCGCCGCACTGAGTCCGGTCATCAGTAGCGACGACGATATTCGGGCGCGCCTGAGCCGCGCAGGCGTCGCCCGGGCGCTGCATCGCTGGCAAGGTTTGTCCGGCCCCGCGCGGCCATGGCGTTGCGGCACGCTGGAAGTGGCCCGCGATGCACATGCGGCGTCGCGCCGCAATGCGCTGAGTAAGCTGGCCTTCCCCGAGGACTGGGTGCACTGGGTGGATGCCGCGGAAGCCGGCCGGCGGACCGGGCTGCCCATCGATGCCGGCGGCTTATGGTTTGCCGATGGGCAACGCGTGCAGCCGCAAGCCCTGCTTGAAAGCCTGTTGGGCATGCCGGGCGTACATTGTCTGGCGGGCAGGGTGGCCAGCCTTAGCCGGGACGGCAGCGCATGGCGGGCGCTGGATGAGTCCGGCGGGCAACTGGCCAGTGCCGAACATATCGTGCTGGCCAACGCCCATGACGCTGCCGCCTTGCTTGCAACGTTGCCGGGGGCGCCGGCCCTGCCCAAGCTGGCGTCGATTTACCGGATGGCGGGCGAAGTGGGCTATTTTCAGGGCGGCGCGGTGGGGCGCGCAGAAGCCATCATCGCGGGCGATGGGTATTGGCTGCCCCCGGTGGATGGGGTGAGCGTGGCGGGCAGCACGTATGAGACGGATGCCGACATGCCAGCGGTCAGTACCGCGGGACGACAGGCGCTAGCATGCAAGGCGAGCGCTTTGTTGGGCTGCCATGCCGGCAGTTTGGGGCACCCGCCGGACTTTGCCGCAGGTTGGGCCGGTTGGCGCGCGGCGGTGGCGGATCGCCTTCCGGTGATAGGGTCTCTTGACGGCATTCCGAGTTTATGGCTTGCTTGCGCCTATGGGTCCCGGGGCCTGAGCTGGTCTGCCTTGGCGGGCGATATCATTGCCGCCCGGCTGAACCATGAACCGTTGCCGCTGGAACGAGAATTGCTACGAAAAGTCGCGCCCAGATAGGACAAAAGGCGGTTTCGGAAAGGCTGTAAATCAATATGATTTTATTTTATAGAGTAAATCCGTCAAAATAATGGCTTTTGAACGCTTTTTGGGCGTGAGCCCCGAGGATTGCGCTGTGCCGCCCGAGTCTGACCTTGATCACGAGACGCAACTTGTTACTCTAGACTTCCTGACTTCGAAACCCACTTGCGTGGATTTCGAGTTTGCCGAAACCGGGTTACAGGCCCAGATCCAGCCCCATGCGCCCGGCGTTTACCGCTTGCGCTGCGGGCCGGCCGAAGCGCTGCACGGCGACAAGCCCGGGGCGCGTGCAAAAGCGCATGCTGAAATGCTGCTGGCCCGCCAGGAAGCCGTTGGCGAACTTGCGGTCAGTTCCATTGCGGATGTGGACGTGCAAGGCTGGCGGCTGGAGCAGGGCGATGCCATCATGGAGATCCTCCGTTCGCCTTTCCAGCTGGCACTGTATCGTGGCGAGCATTGCATCATGAGCACGCGCGAAGGTCTCGGGCTGGGGCGCGAACTGTCCGGCGATGCCACCGTATGGCAGTTGGGTATCGAACTCGACGGCGATGACGCCTTGCATGGCCTGGGTGAAACCAGCGGCGAACTCGACCGGCGTGGCGCGAAGCTGGTGTCGGATGCACCTGAAGCGCGCGCACTCCCGCTCATCTGGAGCACCAAGGGCTGGGGGCTGTATTGCAATAGCCTGGCGCGCGTGGAACACGACATAGGCCATAGCGACCCGGATCTTTATCAAGTGCGCGTGCACGGTGCGACCCTGGACGTTTTCCTTTTCGTCGGGGAACCGGCTGAAATCCTCAATCAATACACGGCGCTGACCGGCCGCGCCGGGCAGCCGGGGCTGTGGCCCATGGGGGTGTGGCTGGACCAGGCTCAAGGGCAATCGCTGGACGATACCTTGGCAGTGGTGCAAGAATTCCGGCGTCAGCAATGGGGGCTGGACGCGGTCCGCCTGGCGGCGCCCGCGCCCGCGGGCTTTCAGGCCGACAAGGCCGGGTTTGAATGGGACGCTGCGCGGGTGCCGGATCCGCGTGACATGTTCGCGCGCTACGCCGAACTCAATGTGCAATTGGCCGCTCCAACGTTCCCCGGGGTGCTGGCCGATACGGAACTGTTCGCCGAATGGGAAGATCGCGGTTGGCTGCTGATCGACGACGACGGCAACGCGAAGGTTTTCCCGGGCAATGATGTGTCCGGCGGGCGGCCGTTCGGTCTGCTGGATCTGACTAACAAGGACGTCTACAAGCTTTGGTCCGAGCGGCACCGCGCGCTGTTTGACGAAGGGCTGGGTGCGCCTGTCTGCGACGCCCAGTTCGATATCCCCGACGACATTACGGCGCGGGGCGGCGAGTCCGGCGCCAAGCTGCGGACCATCTATCCCTTGCTGGCCAAGCAGGCTTTGTTTGACGCGGTAGCCGGGCACAAGACACCGCAAGAAGGTGTCGTATGCAGCACTGATCTGTTTCCCGCGGCTCAGCGCTATGCCTGGCAGACGGGGCCGGATGTTGGCAATGACTGGTCCGCGCTGGAATACAGTTTGCGCACGGCGCTGTCGCT
Source organism: Pseudomonadota bacterium (assembly GCA_023389535.1). GTDB lineage: Bacteria > Pseudomonadota > Gammaproteobacteria > Burkholderiales > Burkholderiaceae_B > UBA6240. Next base: position 1,485 of record JAEWEH010000105.1, on the reverse strand, counting down.
GGGCGACAGCGGCCTGCCAATCCAGACGCACAAGCTGGGCTCCGCTACTCATCCGACCGATGGCATGACGCCCGAGCTGTATATCCGCTGGCTCGCTATGTGCGTGTTTTCCGGAAACTTCAGCTTCCAGGCTCTTCCCGCCTTGCTGCCGGGCGCCTTCGGCGCTCAGACCATTGAACTGACCAGGCACTGGCTGCAGTGGCGTTATCGCCTGATTCCTTACATATTGGGCATTATCGAAGACGCCGTGCGCACCGGTTTACCGGTTCAGCGTTCCATGGCGCTGGCCTTTCCTGCCGACCCGATCGCGCAAGTTTGGGACACGCAGTATTTGCTGGGCCCAGCCTTATTGGTGGCGCCTGCACTGCAGCCAGGCAACGAGATTCCGGTTTACTTGCCGGAAGGTGACGCATGGTGGGATCTGAACACCGGCTGGCGCTACGAAGGCGGAACGACCGTGACGGTAGAGGCCGGTCTGGACACCTTGCCCTTGTTCGGGCGCGAGGGGCACATGCTGTGTCTGGGGCCCACCGCCCAGCACGCCGGCGAATTCAATTCGGCGCGCATCCTGGACGAAGTATGGATGTTCGGCATGCCGGAACACAGTCCGGTCGTGATGCGCAACAAGATACGCGTCATGCAGATGCAGGGCTCCAGCTACATCAAGGGCCTGGAAGGCTTGCGCATCCTGCCTTCGGAAGGTCTGGAGGTCAAACGGCGAGGCGCTGAAGTGCGTATATCCCGGGCGCGTTGACCGGGCGGGTTCGGTAGCGACCGAAAAGCGGGGCGTCCATTCCTGGAAATGGCGCCCTGTTTTATTTTTGAATATCGGGAACGCCGAGAAGCAGGGCGGCATCTAATGCCGTAACAACACCTTTAGCCGGATCCTGACATGCCTTTAACCCTGGTACAGCCTGACGATGGCACGCGCAATTCCGATGCGCTTCTGGCTCAACGCATTACGCAGGGCGACCGGCGCGCACTCGAGGCCTTGATGCGACGCTACAACCAGAGGCTGTACAGGGTGGCGCGCAGCATATTGCGCAACGAAGCCGACGCCGAAGAGGTGGTGCAGGAAGCGTTTTACAAGGCGTACCGGGCCTTGGGCGGTTTTCGCGGCGATGCGGCGCTGTCCACCTGGCTGGTGCGCATAGTCGTCAACGAGTCGAAAAGGCGCTTGCGCAAGATTAACCGACTCGCTACTTGGCTGGAATATTCAGTCGACTCCCCTGACGCATTAAAAGAGTCCAATATGGTCGACTATGCCTCGCCTCAACCGGAGCCCGCGCTGGTGGGCCGCCAGACCCTGAAGCAGTTGGAAGTCTGCATAGACCACCTGCCCGATACGTATCGCGCCGTATTCATCTTGCGTGCGGTGGAAGAGTTGAGCGTCGAAGAGGTTGCGTCATGCCTTGATATCCCGCCGGCTACGGTGCGAACCCGTTACTTCCGTGCGCGCAATCTGCTGCGCAAATCCCTCAAGGC
>JAEWEH010000090.1 GCA_023389535.1 Pseudomonadota bacterium | reverse complement strand
GCTCAGGCCACCTGCCGCGACGAGTGCGGAAAAGAACGCCAGTTCGGAAGGATGGGTATTCGCGCTCATCTCGAGAAGCCAAGGGAATACGGATTGTTAACTATAAGTTAAATATGCCTTTACTGGCGCGGGCGTTCTTGCAGGACCTTGCCTTTTATAGTCTGGCTGTGAATGTGATCCTGAACGGAGGCCCGAAGTTGAAAACATATCGTATTGCCACCATCCCCGGGGACGGCATAGGTAAAGAAGTCATTCCCGCCGGCCAGGAAATCCTGGAAGCCGTCGCTGCCGCCGACGCCGGTTTTTCATTCGAATTCGAAAATTTCGACTGGGGCGGCGACTATTATCGCGAACATGGGTTGATGATGCCCGAAGACGGCCTGGACGCCCTGCGCGACAAGGACGCCATTTTGTTCGGTTCTGCGGGCGACCCCCATATTGCCGACCACATCACCTTGTGGGGCCTGCGTCTGAAAATATGCCAGGGCTTCGATCAATATGCGAATGTCCGGCCCACCCGCATCCTGCCGGGCATTGACGCCCCCTTGAAGCGCTGCGCGCCCGAAGACCTTAACTGGGTCATCATCCGCGAAAATTCCGAAGGCGAATATTCCGGCGTGGGTGGGCGCGTTCATCAGGGCTACCCCATCGAAGCGGCAACCGATGTGTCCATCATGACCCGTGCTGGCGTGGAGCGCATCATGCGCTATGCGTTCCAAGTGGCGGCCTCGCGCCCGCGCAAGCTGCTGACGGTCATCACCAAGTCCAACGCACAGCGCCATGCCATGGTGATGTGGGATGAAATCGCCACGCAGATCGCCAAGGAATTTCCGCAAGTCAGCTGGGACAAGGAATTGGTCGATGCCGCAACGGCGCGCATGGTGAATCGGCCGGCCAGCCTGGACACCATCGTGGCCACCAACCTGCACGCGGACATCCTGAGCGATTTGGCCGCCGCGCTGGCCGGCAGCCTGGGTATCGCTCCGACCGGCAATATCGATCCGGAACGGCGCCATCCGTCCATGTTCGAACCCATACACGGCTCGGCTTTCGACATCATGGGCAAAGGCCTGGCCAACCCCGTTGGAACGTTCTGGTCGGTGGTCATGCTGCTGGAGCATCTCGGCGAAACAGCGGCCGCGGAACAGGTCATGAACGCCATCGAAGAAATTACGGCCGATCCCAGGCTGCATACCCGCGACTTGGGCGGCAAGGCCACTACCGAAGACGTCACTCGCGCCGTACGCGACAGCATCATGCAGAGCAACACGAAACGCCGGGTCGCCTGACCACGACAGGCCCTGACCTGATCCGATCCGAGCGGCCGGCTCGCACCGGCCGCCATCACGCCACCATCGAAGAGCCATGAGGAGACAAACATGCATACAATCATTGCCAGCCCATCGATCACGCGGCACAGGCGACGCGCACTGAAAGCGGCGGGCGCCGTGGCGGCGGCCCTGCTGCTTGGCGGCCCCGCCGTGGCACAGACCTGGCCGGAACGGCCCATCAGCCTGGTCGTGCCGTTCGCGGCTGGCGGCACGACAGACGTGCTGGCGCGCGCCCTGGGCGACCAGATGTCCAAGGCCCTGGGCCAACCCTTCATCGTCGAAAACAAGCCTGGCGCCGGCGCCACGCTGGGCGCGGATATTGTGGCGCGGGCCAAGCCGGACGGCTACACGCTGCTGATGGGCGCAGTGCACCACACCATTGCCACCAGCGCTTACAAGGGCTTGAACTACGACTTTCAAAAGAGCTTCGCGCCCATTACCACCGTGGCGCTGGTGCCTAATGTGCTGGTGGTCAACGCCAGCCGCACGCCGGCCCAACAAACCAAAGACCTGATCGAACTGGCCAGAAAGTCGGATCCCGCATTGGCGTTCGGCTCCAACGGCGTGGGCACTTTGCAGCATCTGATCGGCACGCAGTTCTCGCAGCAAGGCGGCATCGAACTGCTGCATGTGCCCTATAAGGGCAGCGGGCCGCTGACCACCGATCTGCTCGGTGGCCAGGTCGCCATGTCTTTCGACACCATCACGCCCGTCCTGCCCCATATCCAGAGCGGTAAGCTGCGCGCACTGGCGGTCACCACCAGCAAGCGCTCGTCGGCTCTGCCGGACACCCCGACTTTGAACGAGTCGGGCCTGAAGGACTTCGACCTGGGAACCTGGTTCGGCGTGCTGGCCCCCGCCGGCACGCCCCCCGATATCGTCGCCCGGCTGAACACAGAAATGGTCAAGGTCATACATTCGCCCGACTTTCGCGAGCGCATGGCCAAAATCGGCGCGGAGCCGATCGGCGACACGCCCCAGCAGATGGCTGCGCAAATCAAGAGCGACACGGAACGGTTCGCCAAAGTCATCAAGGATGCCAACATCACGTTGAACTGAGCCAGCTCAAGGCAGGGCCCATTCGGTTCTGAAGTGACGCTCGCACCACCGGCGCCAGGCGGCAGACCGGATTGACGCCGCCTTTAGGCGGCGTCTTCGCCTTGCGCGCGGCCGGGATCCGTAATGCCAAGCCACGATGGACAAACGGCCGCACCGGACCGCCATCCTGGCGTGCATCGCCTTACAGTGAGGCTGATCCTTCTTGCCTACACTGGAGACAGCTTTGATACCCGAACCCGGCTTACCCAGCCCCGAGCGCCCGCGCGAACGCTTGCTCGCGCATGGCGCCCATGTCCTCACCTCGCCCGAACTGCTGGCCATCATCCTGCGCACCGGGTTCAAAGGCTGCGACGCCATCACTCTCGGCCGTCGGCTGATTGAACAGTTCGATGGCCTGCGCGGCTTGTTGTCGGCGGACGCCCGAACACTGCTCGCCATTCCAGGACTGGGCGCCGCCAAAGCCTGTGAGCTGATGGCGATCAATGAACTCAACCGCCGTTCCCTGGAAGAAGAACTGAAAGCCGGCCAGGCCCTGGACCAGCCCTTGCGGGTGAAGCATTATTGCACCGCCAAGCTGGGCCATCTGCCCATAGAGCACTGCATGGCCTTGTATCTCGACAGCCAATTCCGCCTTATTGCCACCGAAGAAATTTCCCGCGGTACGCTCACGCAGGCATCCGTCTATCCGCGCGAAGTAATCAAGTCGGGCTTGAAACACCATGCCGCCGCAATGATACTGGCCCACAACCACCCTTCAGGCGTGGCCGAACCCAGCGAGGCCGACCTGGCCTTGACCCGGCATCTTAAGCAGGCACTGTCCCTGGTCGACATACGTTTACTGGATCACCTGATCGTCACCGCCGCGGGGGCCATATCGCTGGCCGAGCGGGGCCAGCTATGAAAAGCCGGTCGGATTCGGCCGATTTCAGGCGGCCGACGGCCTGCATGTGACGCCCTACCGCGCATTCAAACACCAGGAAATTGCATTGCACATTGGTCATTTATCAGCTAGAATGCTTGGCTAACCTTGGATACGTGGCTAGAGCTTATTTACGTTAACTTCGAGCTTTGCTAGCTGGCGACCCTAACTTTCGGAAATACACAGGAACCCCAGATCATGAAAGAAGGCATCCACCCCGAATACCGCGACGTGGTGTTTCTGGATCAGCAAACCGGCGCCAAGTTCATTTCGCGCTCGACGCTTTCCAGCCGCGAAACCATTGAACTTGACGGCAAGACCTACCCCTTGTTCAAGTGCGACGTAACGTCGGAATCGCACCCCTTCTACACTGGCGCCCAGACGCGCATCGTGGAAACCGGCCGCGTTGAAAAATTCCGCGCCCGCTTTGCCCGCACCGCCGGCACGACACGCAAGGCATCGTAAACCCGCAGGGGTTCGCTTGCATTGCCACAGGCAGCCTTCGGGCTGCCTTTTTAATTTAAGATACCCCCATCTTCCATTATCACTACGCGTCCAGTGTCTTCCAGCGACCCTCTTTCCACTCCCGCCCGGCTGACCGCCACCGCTACTGTCAAGCTGCCTCGGCTGTTTCTGCTTGTGGTGGGCGTCATCTATATCCTCGCCGGTCTGTTCTTTCGGGATCCATGGAAAACGGACGACGTCGTGGGCCTGGCAGCCATGATGACGGCCCTGCAAGATGGCGGCTTGGCGTGGTTGCTGCCACAGATCGGCGTGCTGGCGCACGCCCAGGACGGCCCCCTGCCCACCTGGATAGGCGCGGCCAGCATCTGGCTGTTTTCGCCGTTTTTCGAACTGTTCACCAATCGCCTGGATGCCGCCATCATTGCGTCGCGACTGCCCAATTTCTTGTGGTTTGGCGTGCTGACCGCGTCAGTGTGGTATGGCACCTATCTGCTGGGCCGCCGCCCGGAACCCCAGCCCCTCGCCCTGCCCTTCGGCGGCGAACCCACGGTGCAGGACTACGGCCGCATGATTGCGGACGCCGCATTGCTGCTCATCGTCGCCACCGTGGGCATCGTATGGCGCATGCACGAGACGTCCGAGGTTCCCGCGCTGATCGCATTTCAGGCCCTGGCCTTTTACTCCGTGGCGCGCATGCTGGATCACCCGGTCTCGGGATCCATCACCCTGGGCCTGGCGGTCGCAGCCGCCTTCCTGACCCGCGGCTGGATCGGATCGCTGCCCATCATGCTGGCCGTGGCGTGCGCCTTCGCGCCCAGGACGGCGCTGTGGCAGGCAAAGCAATGGCTGGTCCTTGCCGCCGCCATCAGCACCGCCTTGATCATGCTGTGGTGGATACCCGCAAGCAACCTAGGGGAATTCTGGACGCGTAATTGGCTGATATGGAATTTCAGTTCCTTCGATTGGCCCCGCTACCGCGAGGTGCTGAGCATATTGCGCGACCTGCCGTGGTTTCTGTGGCCCACCTGGCCATTCGCGTTGCTGGCGATCTGGCGCTGGCGGTCTTGGCTGGCCGCACCGCATATCTGGATACCCTTGATGTTCGCCGTCTGGCCATTGGCGATCATGTTTTTCCTGGTGGACGCCTTCGAGCCGGAATACAGTCTGATGGCCGTCCCCGCCGCCGTGCTGGCCGCTTTCGCCTTGCCTACCCTGCGTCGCGGGGTGGTCAATTCGCTGGACTGGTTTGCCGTCATGTGCTTTTCACTGACCACCGCCACGGTATGGCTGGGGTGGATAGCGCTGAACACGGGGTGGCCCAGGCAGATTGCCCACAATATCGCACGGCAGACGCGGGGCTACGATGTTTCCATTTCGTGGCTGGCGGTATTGGTGGCGGTACTGGGCACACTGGCCTGGGTGGCGCTGGTTCGCTGGCGCCTGCACACCAAACCGGCGGGCCTGTGGCGCGGCACGGTGCTGTCGGCCGGCGGCCTGATCGTTACCTGGCTGTTGCTGGTGACCCTATGGATGCCGGCGCTGGATTATGTCCGCAGCTACCGCAGTGTTTCCGCACAACTGGCCGGTGCGCTGCAGAACCTTCGCGCACCGGGCGAATGTGTACGCGCGCTGGGTGTGGGTATTGGCCAGCGCGCGTCCTTCCTGGTCTTCAATTCCATTGATTTCAGCTACAACTCCGGTTGTACCCTGGTTCTGCAGCAGACGTCCCCGGACGACGTGCAAAATGGCACGGCCGCGTACTCGGATTCTGAGCACGTCCTTTGGGTTGGCAAGCGCGGCGCGGATCGCCATGAAATGTTCCGGCTGCTGCGCGTTGGCAAACCGTGACGCCACCATCCCACCGGCCCATGGGTTTCGCTGCACGCATCAAGGACATCCTGCGCCAAGCGTGGCCGGTATTGGTCAGTTCCTGGGCCGGCATCGTGTTCGGCGTGCTGGACACCGCCATGGCCGGGCACGCCAGCGCTGCCGACCTGCAGGCCATGGCGCTGGCCGTCTCGATCTATCTGACCGTCTTCATTGGCCTGATGGGCATCGTGCATGCCCTGATCCCCATCATCGCGCAACATTTCGGCGGCGAACGCTATCTGGACGTGGGACGGGCCTGGGGACAAGGGGTGTGGCTGGCCCTGGGACTGTCGCTGCTAGGCATCGTGGCCATGCTGTTTCCCAACGTCTGGCTGTCCTTGTCCGGCGATGTCGAGCCGGCAGTACGGCAGGGTGTCACCTGGTATCTGCGCGCCTTGGCGCTCGCGCTGCCCGCCACTTTGGTGTTTCGCAGCATCTACGCGCTATGCACCGCCGTCTCCAAGCCCAAGACCGTTATGGTCATCAATTTGGCCAGCATTGCTTTCAAGCTGTTGTTCAACTGGCTGTTCATCTTCGGCAAGCTGGGCGCCCCCGCCCTGGGCGCCGCGGGCGCCGGCTTGTCCACTGCGCTGGTGGCTTGGCTGACGCTGTCTGCCGGCTTGTGGGCGATCTACCATGATCCCCATTACCTGCGCTTCAAGCCCACGTTGGGGTGGCCCAATTGGCAAAGCCAGAAAGAGCTGCTGCGCCTGGGCTTGCCCATGGGCGGGTCTTACCTGATCGAGATCTGCGCCTTCAGCTTCATGGCGCTGCTGGTGGCGCGCGAGGGCATGTACGTGACGGGCGGCCACCAGATCATGGCGAATCTGGCTGCATTGTGCTACATGATGCCCATGGCGGTGGGGATCGCCTCTGCTTCGCTGACGGCCCAGGCGATCGGCGCACGCGATCTGCCCCGGGCGCGACAGACCGGGCTTGCCGGCATCGCCATTGTGGTCGTCGGGGCCGTCGTCACCGCGACCGTGCTGATCCTGGCTAAAGAACAAATACTCGTTCTGTATACTGACGAGGCCAAGGTCGCCGCTGTCGCCCTCGCCCTGCTGCAATTGCTGCCCTGGTTCCATATCTGCGACTCGCTGCAGTGCATAGGATCCTACTTGCTGCGCGCTTACAAGGTCGCCGTCGTGCCGCTGATCCTGCAGATTTTCGCCTTGACCGGGCTGGGCCTGATAGGCGGATGGTGGCTGGGATTCGGGCCGGCCGCCGGCGCCCTGAATCCGATCGTGCAGGCGCTGGCGCCCGGCGCCCCTACCGGAGCGGGCACCATGTGGCTCATGGCCTTGCTGGGCCTGGGCCTGTCCGCCGGGCTGCTGTTCTTCTGGTATGGGCATATCTTGCGGGTCCATGCCCGCATGATCACCGGCTCGCGGGCTTAGCTTCCGCGAACGCGGCTGCCCCGCCAATGCCGCGCTTCCGATTCCCGGCGCCGTAGCGCAAGCGGACCGCGCAGCTCAGGCGGCGCTGCGCTTGATCAAGCGTAATTCCGCCCCCGCGCCGTCTTCGGCGGCGCCGATATCGTCGGATGCTGCGCCGCCTTCCAACGCCGGCGTGACTAGCTCGACGACCTTGCTGCGCGACAGCAAGCCCAGGAACTCGTCGTTTTCACCCGTCACCGCCAGGGGTTCGGTACTGCGCAACATTCTGCACAGCACTTCGTCCAGTCCGGCAGTGGCGGGCACCGAGGCCATGTCCTCTACATAGCGCGATACGTCGCGCGCGCCTTCACGCACGGCGCGTTCGACCGCCTCTTTGGTCAATATGCCCGCCAAGCGCTTGCCGTCCAGGACCGCGGTGTAGCCATAGTTGCGGTCGGCCATGCGTTCGGCGGCATGGGCGGGCCGCGTGCGCATGGTGAAGGTCAGCGCGGGTTCATTGCACGCATGCGTGGCATTAAGCACCTTGCCGCGATTCACGTCTTGCAGAAAGGATTGGACATAATCGTTGGCGGGTGCAAGCAGAATGTCCTCCGGCGTGCCCTCCTGAACCAGCTCGCCCCCTTTCAGGATGGCGATGCGGTTGCCCAGTCGCAAGGCCTCGTCCAAATCATGGGTGATGAAGACGATGGTCTTGTTCAGCTGCGCCTGCAATTGCAGCAACTGATCCTGCATTTCACGGCGTATCAGGGGATCCAGCGCCGAGAACGCCTCGTCCATCAACAAGATTTCGGCATCCGTCGCCAGCGCGCGGGCCAGGCCGACGCGTTGCTGCATGCCGCCGGACAGCTGGTGGGGGTACTGGTTCTCGAACCCCGCCAGGCCGACCTGCTCCAGCCAGTGCTGGGCACGCTCGCGACGCTGCTGTTTCGGCACGCCTTGTACTTTGAGGCCATAGCCGACGTTTTCGATGACGGTGCGATGTGGCAACAAGCCGAAACGCTGGAACACCATACTCATTTTCTGCTGGCGGAATTTTTCCAGCGCCGCTTTGCGCAGCGTCACCACGTCCACGCCATCGACCAGTATCTGGCCGGCGCTGGGTTCGATTAGGCGGTTGAAATGCCGTATCAGGGTGGACTTGCCGGAACCTGACAGCCCCATGATGACGTAAATACTGCCCTCTTCGATGGACAGGCTGATATCGCGCAGGCCCAATGTATGGCCGCTCTGGGCCAGGAGGTCTTCCTTGCTGATGCCCTGGCGCGCCGCATCCAGCCAGCGCGCCGGGTTGGGACCAAATATCTTGTATATGTTGCGTACTTCGATTTTGCTCATGTGTGTCCTCGCCTTAAGCGCCTTTCTGCTGACGGCGGCCGAATTCCTGGGTAATCCGGTCGAAGATGATGGCAATGATCACAATGCCCAGGCCGGCAAGCACGCCGCGTCCCACCTGCAGCCGATTGATGCCCTGCAACACCTCGTAGCCCAGGCCGCGTACGCCTATCATCGAAGCAATCACCACCATGGCCAGGGCCATCATGGTGGTCTGATTGATGCCGGCCATGATGTTGGGCATGGCCAGGGGCAATTGCACGCCGAACAATTGCTTGATCCGGTTCGCTCCAAAGGCACGCGACGCCTCCAGCACTTCGCTGTCCACCAGCCGGATGCCCAGATCAGTCAAGCGGATGACGGGCGGCACCGCATAAATGATGGTGGCAATGATGGCGGCGATCTTGCCCAGGTTGAAGAGCATCACCACAGGGATCAAGTAGACGAAGCTGGGCATGGTCTGCATCACGTCCAGCACCGGCAACATGATGGTGCGCAGCCATTTGAAGCTGGCCATCAAGATGCCCAGGGGCACGCCTATCGCCACCGATATAAAGACGGCGACGATCATCAGCGACAGGGTCTGCATGGCTGCGTCCCACAAGCCGATGAAACCAATGAGACACAGCATGGCGCCGATGACCAAGGAAAAGCCGATACGCCGGCTGGCCGCCCACGCCAGCATCATGATGACGGCCAGGACGGCCCACCATGGGGACTGGCGCACAATCACATCCATCCATATCAGGACATCCAGCAACGGCTGCGTGATGGCGCGTAAGAACTCTGAATAATTCGCCACGATGCCACCGACGAAATCGTCGATGGGCGCGCGCAAGGCGCGTGGCTTGATGAACTCTGGAAACATAAAATCAACTCCGTAAAACTCGCAGGACACGGAGCCGGATGGCCCCGTGCTTGGGCGGGACCGTGTCGTCTGGTTCGATGCGAACGCTGCACACGGCCCTTAGCCGATGAAACTGCTGCGAGTGTTAAAGAGCTGCCTTTACGCGCCCGGCCGCATCTTCGGGCAACCATTTGCTCCAGACATCGCCCTGGTTCTTCAAGAACCATTGCGCAACGTCGGCCGGTTCGGCTTCGTTCTCTTCCATGTAGGCCATCGCCTCGTCCATGACAGGCAGCGGCACCGACACCTTGGAGAAGAAGTCCGTCAGCTGCGGCGCTTCCTGCGTAAACTTCGTGGAAAGCGCGGTGAAGACCGGATTTTCGGGATAAGCGCTAGGCTGAGGATCGGCACAGTTGGGATCCGTCAGGCAGGCATGCTTTTCCTTGTCGTAGGCCGGCAATTCCAGCTTGACCAAGTCCATGGCGCCGACCAGCGGCGTGGGATACCAATAGTAGAAGACCACGTTTTCCTTGCGCTGATAGGCCGCCGTCAACGCCGCCTTTTGCGTCGCGCCCGTACCCGGCGAGAACAAGGTGAAACTGTCTTCCAGGCCTAAGGCCTTGTACAGATTGCCGCTGACCACTTCGCAGCCCCAGCCGGCGGGGCAGCCATAAAAGCGGCCTTTCGAAGGCTCTTCCGGATCCTTGAATTCATCCTTGAACTTAGGCAGGTCCGACGCCTTTTTCAGTTCCGGCAAGCGTTCCGCGGTATAGCGGGGAATGAACCAGGCCTCGCCCCCCATGTAGATATCGCCCACGCGCTTGACCTTGCCGCTGGCCTGCGCTTTTTCCCAAGGCTCGGCCACACTGTTCAGCCACACTTCCGTGTTGATGTCCAGGTCGCCCCGCTCCAGCGCCGCCAGCGCCGGCAAGGTTTCCGTGGGCAATACTTCCGATTTACAGGCATAGCCCTTATCGAGGATGAAACGCTGGACTTCGACCAGCACCAGATTGGACTCCCAATTCATGCCGCCGAATTTGACGGTACGGTCGACTTCGCATTTGGGAGTCTGGGCGGCTTGAGCGACCGAAGCCACAGTGGAAAAACCCAAGGCCAGCGCGGCAGCGCTCAAACCCAGGGCAAAACGCCGGAACGGCGAAATCGCGCTCGCGGAACGCGTGTAATGTGCAGGGAACACATCAAAAGACATGGCTGTAGCCTCCTTAAGTTTGCGGACACAGCAAGGCAACTTGCTGCGCCATAGCTAAGGGGGTGTGCGGAAGACGGAATACCGCCGATACATACCGACACTAGCGTGGAGAGTACGGAGTACTCATTGACAGGTAATGGGGCCGTGCTGACCCACCATACGCCAGAATTGACAAAACTATGAAGTTTGACGGCATTTTATGCGCAATTGGCCGAAATTGAAAACCAGTGATAACCCCGTTGCCAATTCGTGCCGCTTCGTAGGCGATTTTTTCTAGATGCGCCACGGCTCGGTTTCGGCCCGTATTGCGCCATTAGTTTTGCGGGTCATCAGCATAACGTTCTTAACCGGCGCAGCCGATGGGCAGGGGCTGGGCTTCTGTCGCTGCGGCCCCTACGGGGCTACCCTTGCAGGCACTGTGCGCCGGGGTCGGGCGTGAACTCGGAAAAATTCAACCGCCTGTGGGTTGAATTTTTCCTCAGATATGCACGCCCTATTACGCCCCCGGCGCAAAGCACCCGCCGCGGCTTGCTCAACGTCGCCCAACCCCTGCCCATCGGCTACGCCTTGGCAGTAGGGTCACATGAAATCATCCGTAGAAGTCGGGAGGGTGGATTATGCGTCGGTCATCTAAAGCGATGCCTTCTCGTCACACCGAGTGCATCATATCGACAAGATCGTAACCAACAAACAGACGCCATAACGGCCTCGAATGTCCCGGCCCGCGCGGCAGGCGCGCGAGGTCGGGACGGCGCAAGAGCTCTTCAAGCAGCAAGCAACACCGCAGAAGCAGGCCAAGCACCCAAACCGTCCCAGCGCCGCAACAAATACACACCAACGCAGCGGGCCGGGTGGCGGGGCCGGGCCGCCGGGACTTTCGGGGCCGGGCGAGGCGGTTGCGAAGGAAGCACGTACATGCGAACGAGCTAGCCGACGCCGCAGTCCGGCGCGCAGGGCGCCGGGCCGGCCACGAGGAGCA